>NZ_JBIWEY010000086.1:0-1000 GCF_044762775.1 Lysinibacillus sp. NPDC096418 | reverse complement strand
TCATGCGCTACTCTTAATGTGTCGGACATCGCCGTATAACGATGTAAGTACCACTGTCCTTTAGACGTTAATTCGGCTGCACGTTTATAAAATACATGACGCATACGCTTACACTTTCTGCGATTGTATTTGTCCCATTCTTTTTGTACTTGTCGGCGCACTTCATCCATTGCCCAGTAGATGTAACGACTAAAATGAAATCGATCTGCCACAATGACAGGACGACCTAACGCTTGATGAACAGCTGCTTTAAAACTTGGATTCATATCCATGACTACAATTTCAACATCAGCTCCATACTGACGCAAATAATTTTTAATTGTTTCTTTTTTACGATTCGGTAAAATATCAATTGGCTCACGTGTTTCCGCATTCGCAATGATTAGTTGGTACGTCCCTGCATCTGTATCGCCTTTATACTCATCAATTGCAATCGCTTTTGGTAAACGTACACCTTCAACTAATTGTTTATTTGCGACCTTTTTAAAACGGCGAATGACCGTGGTAGTTGATGTACCTAGTACTTCTGCAGCTTCTTTAAACGTTTTTGCTTTAACAGAACGAACATTTACTACTTGATTCCATTCCTTTGAGTAGCGTTGATATTTATCCACGAAAGGGGATTTTTCTGAGAAACGCTTTCCACAATTACAAACATATCGACGACGTTTATAGAAAAGAATAGTTAAACGCTCAAACCATTTTAAATGCTTAATCTTTTGCATACGGTAATCGTGAACCTTTGTTGTTTTTTGTTTACAACTTGGACATCGGTGCGGGCATTTCGGCAATTGTACATACAACGCGATTCGATCGCCTACTTCTTCTATTTTAGTAATCTCTACACCTTTTAATCCTGGGATATTCATGTTAAAATTCATGTGCACAGTTCACCTTTCTATTACTTGTTTCTTGACAATTCAAGTATATATAAATCGGTGAATCTGTGTTTTTTTCATGCTTGTAATTGTGTAAAAACCCCAACAAATATTATAGAACC
>NZ_JBIWEY010000085.1:0-1006 GCF_044762775.1 Lysinibacillus sp. NPDC096418 | reverse complement strand
CCAGTATCCGGCATAAAGCCATTCGCAGGGTCTTCTGTTGTCACACGCGCCTGAATCGCAAAGCCAAATAGCGGAATATCGTCCTGCTGTGGCATATGAATTTCTTCGCCGTGTAAAGGATAGCCAGCCGCGACTTTAATTTGTGCGTGCACAATATCAATACCTGTAATCATCTCTGTAATCGTATGCTCGACTTGAATACGAGGGTTCACTTCGATGAAATAAAAATCATCACCCGCGACTAAAAATTCCACTGTCCCTGCATTTATGTACGAGACATTTTTCATCAGTTTCACCGCTGCATCACAAATTCGATTTCTTAAATCTTCCGAAATTGAATTGGATGGGGCTATTTCTACTACTTTTTGATGGCGACGTTGGATGGAACAATCGCGCTCATATAAATGCACGATATTGCCTTCCTTGTCCCCTATTATTTGAACTTCAATATGTTTTGGATTTAATATACATTTTTCTACATACACTTCGTCAGAACCAAACGCAGCTTTCGCCTCTGATTTGGCACGATCATAGGCAGATTGAATTTCTTCTTTTGTTTGCACAACACGCATCCCGCGACCACCGCCACCTAAAGCAGCTTTAATCATCAGTGGGAATCCATATCGATCACCAAAAGCTAGCACTTCCTCTACCGAAGAAACGGGACCATCTGTCCCTGGAATAACGGGAATATCCGCATTCACAGCTTGTTCACGGGCCTTCACTTTGTCACCAAACATATCGAGATGCTGGGACGTTGGGCCGATAAACGTAATCCCTTCCTCTTCACAACGGCGTGCAAAATCAACATTTTCAGATAAAAAACCATATCCAGGATGAATCGCATCAACATGAGCATCTTTTGCAATCGCGATGATACCCTCGATGTCTAAATACGCATCAATCGGTTTCTTACCAGCACCTACTAAATAGGCTTCATCCGCTTTAAATCGATGGAAAGCAGCACTGTCTTCACGGGAATAAATAGCGACAGTGTTAATCTTCA
>NZ_JBIWEY010000084.1:0-1008 GCF_044762775.1 Lysinibacillus sp. NPDC096418 | reverse complement strand
TCTAAAAAGGATGGCTCCTGTACAATACAGAAACCATCTCTTAGCTGCTTAATCTCTTTTTTTAGTTTGTCCTTGACTTAGGTACCACATTAAAATGTTTCTATCTTTTATTGATTATTTACAGCAGGAATTGAAAATCGAACATGCTTATGTCTCTATTATGTATGATAATAGAAATGAAATATGGAATAAACACTATTAAAAAATCGTAAAAGTCACATTAGCGTAGATTTTACGCAACATGGATGGCTAACGGGCCAGAATAATTGAGTTAGGTTTGGAAACAATATCCCTAAAAAAGGGTTGAGAAAATGAAAAAAATAGTCCTTGTTGTCTTACTTTTGTTATTTTCCTTTGGTGCTGTTGAGAAATTATCTGCTGAAGATACTTTTGAAGTCAATGAACGGCAAAAATTATCAATAAAGCAAGCGATTGAAATAGCATATCCTCCTGCTTTGAAATGGAATGAAGATGCTAAATTATTACAGGCAATAAATATAGATTTGGATAAACCAGGGAAGTCAATTGGAAGTAACGGTAAAAGAAAACATTGGAACATTTCATTTGGAGTACCAGAAACTAATAAGTATTTCTTAGTTACCATTCACGATGGAAAAATTGATATGGTCAATGATCTCACAGTATAAAAGTTGGTGGTATTTATCCTGGTAAAGATTGGGCTAAAGGTTATAATTTTATGCTTAGAAAAGATACAGAGAGAAATATTAACCTGCTTTTAGTGATAGGTTGGAACAGTGATCAGAAAAAAATGAAAGCTGCGGGCTTTAATGCTTCAACAGGAGAATACATTGAACCTAATCTGTAAGTTTCACTCCTTATTAAGCTAACGGGGTGCTTTACTTGAAGAACATTGAGTTGCATATGCAGCTCTTTTTTTCTTTAGTGAACTAACGGAGCAGCATTCCTGTTTGAAGGATGTTCGAGGTCTTGAAAGAAAAGGAGCCCTCTAGTATGATGCATGAGTGTCAACGACCATTGACCCATCAT
>NZ_JBIWEY010000083.1:0-1126 GCF_044762775.1 Lysinibacillus sp. NPDC096418 | reverse complement strand
CGCTGTCCGTCAGACTTCATGGAACCGCCGTATACGGATCCGTACGTACGGTGGTGTGAGAGGACGGGAGTTAGTCGCTCCCTCCTACTCGATTGGGATTTTTCGTTGGTGCATAATATATAGCCTAATTAAAGAAAGTTGCGTTGAGGAAACTTTTGCGATAAGATGAGTACAATAAGAAAAAAGAGAAGGAAGATGCGTATGGAAGGGAATGTGTTAATGGCATTAGGGTTAACCCTATTTGCCGGGCTCGCAACAGGTGTAGGGAGTATAATAGGTTTCTTTACTACGAGAACAAACACGAAATTTCTATCAGTAGCGCTTGGATTTTCAGCAGGGGTTATGATTTATGTGTCGCTTGTTGAAATTTTTGTGAAGGCGAAGGATGCATTAACAAATGCATTAGGTGCAACGAACGGTTATTGGATGACCATCGCTGGCTTCTTTGGTGGGGTGTTGTTTATTGCAGTAATTGATAAATTCATTCCGAAGGCTTCTAATCCTCATGAAGTAAAGCTTGTCGAGGATATTGATGCAGTAAAACCGCAAATTAACGAAGATCATTTAATGAAGATGGGCGTGTTTACAGCATTAGCGATTGCAATTCACAACTTTCCGGAAGGTATCGCAACATTTATGTCTGCGATGAATGATCCAAGTGTCGGGGTTGCCATTGCTATTGCCGTAGCGATTCATAATATTCCAGAGGGTATTGCGGTATCAGTACCGATATACTTTGCGACAGGTAGTCGTAAAAAGGCCTTTAAGTTATCATTTTTATCAGGTTTAGCCGAGCCAGTTGGTGCGATTGTTGCATTTTTCCTGCTTATGCCGTTTTTGAATGATGTTATGTTTGGTATTGTGTTTGCTGGGGTCGCAGGAATTATGGTATTTATCTCACTAGATGAATTATTACCAGCTGCGCAAAAATACGATGAAGCACACTTGTCTATGTATGGTCTAGTAGCCGGCATGGCAGTTATGGCGATTAGCCTAGTATTACTAGCTTAATTAAGAAAAAGGAATCTAGCTAATGTGGTACCTAAGTCAAGGACAAACTAAAAAAAGAGATTAAGCAGCTAAGAGATGGTTTCTGTATTGTACAGGAGCCATCCTTTTTAGATTC
>NZ_JBIWEY010000082.1:0-1480 GCF_044762775.1 Lysinibacillus sp. NPDC096418 | reverse complement strand
AGAGGTCACACCCGTTCCCATACCGAACACGGAAGTTAAGCTCTTTAGCGCCGATGGTAGTTGGGGGCTTCCCCCTGTGAGAGTAGGACGTCGCTTCGCTTGTTTTTTTGTGGAGGATTAGCTCAGCTGGGAGAGCACCTGCCTTACAAGCAGGGGGTCGGCGGTTCGAGCCCGTCATCCTCCACCATTTAGGGGCATAGTTCAACGGTAGAATAGAGGTCTCCAAAACCTTTGGTGTGGGTTCGATTCCTACTGCCCCTGCCAGGTTCTTGTAACCTACTACACTAGTCATTTTATTAATAAAATGAGCCATTAGCTCAGTTGGTAGAGCATCTGACTTTTAATCAGAGGGTCGAAGGTTCGAGTCCTTCATGGCTCATCATCTAAATAAATAGCCAGTATAAACAAATCTAAGCACATGCGGAAGTAGTTCAGTGGTAGAACACCACCTTGCCAAGGTGGGGGTCGCGAGTTCGAACCTCGTCTTCCGCTTCGTATATGTGCCGGGGTGGCGGAACTGGCAGACGCACAGGACTTAAAATCCTGCGGTGAGTGATCACCGTGCCGGTTCGATTCCGGCCCTCGGCACCATTTTCTTTTAATATATTTATTAGCGCCCGTAGCTCAATTGGATAGAGCGTCTGACTACGGATCAGAAGGTTGTGGGTTCGACTCCTGCCGGGCGCGCCATATATTTCCGGAATGTAGCTCAGCTTGGTAGAGCACTTGGTTTGGGACCAAGGGGTCGTAGGTTCGAATCCTGTCATTCCGACCATCATTTAGGGGCCTTAGCTCAGCTGGGAGAGCGCCTGCCTTGCACGCAGGAGGTCAGCGGTTCGATCCCGCTAGGCTCCACCATAACTTATAACCATATAAAGATTCTGGCGGTGTAGCTCAGTTGGCTAGAGCACTCGGTTCATACCCGAAAGGTCGTGGGTTCGACTCCCTCTGCCGCCATCTTAAAGGAACTTTAACTCATTTGGTTAGCCTAGACGGCTTATAAGCGTCAGGTCGCAGGTTCGAGTCCTGCAAAGTCCACCATTTATATATTGTTATGGAGGTATACCCAAGTTCGGCTGAAGGGATCGGTCTTGAAAACCGACAGGCGGGTAACACCGCGCGGGGGTTCGAATCCCTCTACCTCCTCCAGTTTTTATTTTCAATAAATGGTGTCTTAAAACTCGAATAATATTGTCGCGGGGTGGAGCAGTGGTAGCTCGTCGGGCTCATAACCCGAAGGTCACAGGTTCAAATCCTGTCTCCGCAACCAAAATGGTCCCGTGGTGTAGCGGTTAACATGCCTGCCTGTCACGCAGGAGATCGCCGGTTCGATCCCGGTCGGGACCGCCATTTTTAAGAAAAGATTAGTTAATACTAATTGAATGTGGGTCAGTAGCTCAGTTGGTAGAGCATTAGATTGAAGCTCTAAGTGTCGGCGGTTCGATTCCGTCCTGACCCACCATTTTTGCGGGTGTAGTTT
>NZ_JBIWEY010000081.1:0-1549 GCF_044762775.1 Lysinibacillus sp. NPDC096418 | reverse complement strand
TGAGTTGATTTCATAATTCCGATCCCTTCGGTATCAAGGGCTTTCAAACAATAAAAAAAGGGCACCTCCCCATTTTGGTATAATTTAAGCGACTAAACCAAATTAACCAAGAGGTGAATGCCCTATGACTATTGTAAAACAAATAAGTCTTTTTGACATCCAAGAATTATTGAGTTTGGAAAGTTCGCGTCGTTTTGACGCTATTTTTTCCACATTTGACGTACAGCCGATTTTTCACTTATTCACAAAAAAGACTTTGCGTGGCGCACCACGTGAATTAAATTACGGTGCCATGATTCAATCGCTCATCATTCGAATAGTTGAACGTATCCCAACAATAAAGGATTTAGTGAAGCGTTTGATCAACGATCCTTTATTTTGTTTTGATTGTGGGTTTCTTGTGTCAGACCCAGTTCCTTCGGAAGCTTCCTATTCCCGTATTATCGATGTCATCAGTCAATCGACGATTCTTGATGACATGCAGGATACCCTGATTCAACTAGCGTTTCTAGAAGGTTTTCTTAGTGATGAACATCTTGCGATTGACGCAACACACTTCGAATCACGTGACGCTTCGAAACCTTCTGAAAAGAAAGAAACACCAACGAAAAAACGTGGGAGAAAAACCAAAGAAGAACACGTTGCTTGGCTCGCTGAACAGGCTGAGGTTGAAGCGAATCGTACGACTTATGAAAAGAAAATTGAGCACCAATTAGATGTGCCACTCGAAACACTTTGGTCAGATGCACCGATTGCCCCACAATGGGGCATTAAGAAAAATAGCGAAGGTAAAAATACGTTTTGGTATGGCTTTAAAGGGCATTTAGCTGTTTCATCAAAAAGCCAATATATCGTGAGTCGTCTCATGACATCTGGCAATTTACATGATAGTAAAGCAGCGATTCCCTTACTAAAAAAGGTGGAACACTTGATACCAAGTCATTTTACAACAGCTATATTCGATGCAGGTTATGATTATGAACCGATTTATACGCAAGCAACTAAACAAAATATGCGCATAGTGATTCCGTATAATCCCCGTCGTGAAGGTGAATACACCGAGTTCGATGAACATTTCCGTCCCACTTGTGTCCGTGAACATAGCTACTGTTACGATAGTTTTGACGAGCAATATCGCACGCTAAAATTCACACGCCCAAAGGAATGTACGACCTGTCCTTTACGCAATGATTCCTTGTGTCAAAAGGTGTTCAAAATCAAGTGTAATACAGACATTCGGAAATATACGTACCCAGCACGTGGCTCTGAACTGTGGAAAAATCTTTACAAAGAACGAACAGCCGTTGAACGAGTAAACGCTTATTTAAAACAATATTTTCAATTAAAAAATGTCCGTCATCGAACAGGAAGAAAGGCAAAACTACATTTCGACCTTGTGACGTTTATTTATAATGCCTGCAAATTAGCAACAGATAGAATCAATGCCATCTTACAAGATCAAAAGCAAGCAACCTAAATTTTAAAAACGTAAGTTTTAAATTAGGAGCAGTCTAAGCTTTTAAAAAAGATGAATTATGAAATTGATTCA
>NZ_JBIWEY010000080.1:0-1563 GCF_044762775.1 Lysinibacillus sp. NPDC096418 | reverse complement strand
ACAGAAGGAACACAGATGGCCCAACATGAAATCGCCACGCTCTTACGTCAGTATCGGTTATTAGAAACCGAAATTGAAACTGTAAATAATCAATTAGCAGAAATGGCACAAACAACAATCGAATATGAAATACTGGCTTCAGTTCCTGGTTTAGGAGACACGACAATCGTTGATTTACTATCAGAAGTAGAAAGCTTCTCACTTTATGAAAATCCACGCCAACTTATAAAACTAGCGGGATTAACATTACGTGAAAGCTCGTCTGGTCAACATAAAGGACAAAAACATATCTCTAAACGAGGAAGAAAGAAGCTTAGAAACACCCTGTTCAAAGTAATAGTACCGCTAATTCGTCATAATGAAGCGTTCAAACAACTTCATGAATACTACACAACACGCCAACAAAATCCCTTAAGAGGAAAGCAGTCAATGGTGGTGCTTTGTGGTAAATTACTGAGGGTATTACATGGTATTTGCAAGAAGAAACTCTTATTTAACGAGCAACATATGATGAAGGACCTTTACTGTCTCGCAGAGGGAGCGTAATAAATTCTTTCATCGAACTATAAAAAGAAGGATGACACGGAGAAGCCAGCAAAATAACTAAACTCAGACTATGAGTCTCCGAGGCAGCATAGCAGGCCTCTGCCTTATGAATAGACCGAACGAAGGAATGTAAGCGCGAATGACGCTAAGAGACATGGGAGGGTACGTCGTCATAAGTATCGCAGAGATCCATTGTGCATCACATAGTGGATTAAAAAGCTAATGATTTCCATTAGTTTTAGCGAAGCGTACTCCTAGTTTGTAAATTATAACTATAAATTCAAAACACTGTTTATAAATGAAGTGAAAAAATTTTTTCTCCATCATGAAATGGTTGAAAGCGTTGATACATCAATGTTTATAGAGGGAGGTTAGTGGAAGCAATAGTAATTAGGTTTGACTGGGGAAATTGTCGATGATATTAAAAAAGACACCGAAGTGTCTTATGTTTTTCAAATTAAGCATACCGATAAATTGAAATTTAATTACTTAACATTATGCTTATCATGGGAATGAGGTATTTTATCGGTGAGTGTATACAAACCATGTAATGCTTGCTGTTAATAATGCTGACGAAATCAAAGCTGTAAGAACGCTATATGTTTGCCAAATAAGTATCGTTGACCAATCGAAAGCACAGCACAGTATACCCAGGGCAATCGTAGCGATCAGGAAAATAACTGTTACGATTATTCTCTTTTTTGTCATTGGATGCCGCTCATTCGTTTTCCTTCTGCGTAATCCTAAGAGAAATAGCAAAACGGCCAATAGGCAAAGAATAATTGTGATAGACGACAAAATAATATCCAAAAGCTGTGTGCCGCTTATTTCATATGACTGAGTTAGATTGCCGTCTAATATATCTTTAACTTTTAGTACCAGGTTTATATTGGTATTTGCGCCGTTACTCAGCAAGCAGATGGCTGTTCGTTCATTTAGCAGTATGACTACTTCGGTTCTGAAATTTGGATTGCCCCCAGTGTGTTCTATAATCGTTTGGTCGGCGTTTACCGACCA
>NZ_JBIWEY010000079.1:0-1637 GCF_044762775.1 Lysinibacillus sp. NPDC096418 | reverse complement strand
CGCTGTCCGTCAGACTTCATGGAACCGCCGTATACGGATCCGTACGTACGGTGGTGTGAGAGGACGGGAGTTAGTCGCTCCCTCCTACTCGATTAAAATTATAATACCTTTAGACCTATTATCGGATTCGGATTTTAGTCTTCTGTGTATATAGTACGAATTGATGATATATTTTTCTAATTAAAGCCCGATAATAAGTGTACAGATATTGTTTAGTGGGTATATGTATAGTCATATATACTAAGCAACTTACATATTATAGAGAGTAGAGGTGAATACTATGAAAATTTCAGCATTTATTCAACAAGAGAGAATTGCAGCCTTAGAGGAACGTAGAAAAGTTCTACAACGTAAAGGGGTAGGAGATGCATATCGCAAAAATCTCCAGTATTTTCAACCGAAGAAAAATCCCGTTTTAATTGAGTTAGAGAATCTATTATTTGGTCATAAAGATCATGATTTATATGAACAACACAAAAAGGAATTGAAAGAAGTCACACCTCAAGAGCAAGCAACTATTCGAGAAATGCAGCAAGCTGAAAAGAATGTGCGTGCATATGAGCAGGCCAGCAGAGCAGTTGATAACGAAGCGCCAAGTACGAATGAGCTTGGCTCAAGTGAAGAGCAAACGCTGCATATTTTAGAATCAGTCAGAGTTGCTGCGTTAGCACCTACTGAACCTTCACAGCAGGATTTGCGTGTCGCGGCAAGTGCGAGTGAGCATATTCGGCAAGTGGAGGCACAACTCAATGGTACCGAAATTGCAGAAACTGAGAACTGGGATGAAGAGCCAGCGTTTGTTCGAGCTCCGATTGAAGTAAAGGTACCAGAGCGATTCACAAATGAATTGAATTTAGACCCGTTAGCAGATACAATTTTCGGTAGAAGCTATGAAGGAACGTATAAGGCAAACAGTTTTAAAAATGTTGCCGCAAAATATACAGCGCATTCTGAAATGGCGAAGAATGGCTATCTACCGAGGTATGAACCTATGTTTTCGTGGACAGCCTAATGAGATAAATGGGGGACTTTCATATGGCTAAAGCAAAGCATACAAAAACAAATGCAGTACGACAATTAGAGCAACAAAAAATACAATTTGATGTGTTGGAATATGAGATTTCTGACGGGCAAGTGGATGGAATTTCTGTAGCTGAAAAAATCGGACAACCGGTTTCTCGTGTTTTCAAAACATTAGTGGCAAAAGCGAGCGCACAGAAACTATTCGTTTTTGTTATTCCAGTTGCGGAAGAACTCGATTTAAAGGCAGCAGCAAAAGTCGTTGGAGAAAAGAAAATCGAAATGCTGCCTGTGAAAGAATTACTTGGCTATACCGGTTATGTACGTGGAGGCTGTTCACCGGTAGGTATGAAAAAATTATACCCGACAGTTATTGATGCTACAGCGCGTGAACAAGGAAGCATCATTATTAGCGCAGGGAAAATAGGTATGCAAGTGCATGTCCAAATTGATGATTTATTGGCAGTGACAAAAGGACAGCTTGCACCAATTACGACTATCCATGATTAATATTGTGGATAGTTTTTTTGGTGCGCCCGGCATGCACATGAACTATAGGGTGTAAGTCCCGAACCCCGAAGACAGAAGTAGAGGTTAGCCAAGAGCAAGGGTGTCCG
>NZ_JBIWEY010000078.1:0-1882 GCF_044762775.1 Lysinibacillus sp. NPDC096418 | reverse complement strand
ATCTAAAAAGGATGGCTCCTGTACAATACAGAAACCATCTCTTAGCTGCTTAATCTCTTTTTTTAGTTTGTCCTTGACTTAGGTACCACATTAAACGGCAAAATAAGAATCCATCTTTTTTCAATATGATTAATAATAGATTTTAATAAATGTCATATTAACAAGTGACTTCATACACTTAAAGAAGATGTCCTCTGCTCCCAATGCTTTAAGGGATTCGTATGTCAAACACGAACACACTAACAACATAAACACGACCAAAAATAACCATGGACGTAGATTGATTTTATACATAATAACTGCTCCTTAACTGAATAAGTTGAAAGATAACTGCTGTATAGACAGATAAACATTGGTTCTGAACACTCCATTTGAAGTGCCTATATCAAGGAGGTAAAATCAATTTTCTTCCTAATAATTAATGTACATGTCTAATCTGGAATCTGTATAGAAGTTTAACTCAAAATCTTTTTTCAAGTGTAGCTTTGAAACAAAGTCGAAACGTTTATAAAACAGGTTCTATGAAATACGTTATTGTGGTTTATAACAAGGTTTGGCCGTTATTCTCTTTGAATTAGTAATCTAAAATGGTATTTTTATAGTTAAAACTAAAAGAATATCTGAATTAAAAGATCGATAAAGGAAATGTAGAGTGACAATAAGCTGTTCCACTAAAGGGCCATTTAATTAAATAACACATTAAAAGAAAATAGATGTTTAAGTTAAGATTTATGAAAGCTTGTGAAGATATACTTAAGTCAACGATCAGGTTTCTTGAGGTAGGAAAAAGTAATACTAACCATTAATAGTAGGTGTTAGAATAGATTAAGTAATCGTGTTAATTAATATTTAAGAGGTGTTTTTATGAAGTTAGATGAATTTACAATTGGAGATATGTTCGAAACTAAACCATACCAATTAACAAAAGAGGATATTATGAGGTTTGCAGGTGAGTTTGACCCCCAATATATGCATTTAGATGAGGAAAAAGCAAATCAGGGAAGATTTAATGGAATCATTGCTTCTGGGATACATACACTAGCTATTTCATTTAAGCTATGGGTTGAAGAAGGTAAATATGGTGAGGATGTTATTGCCGGAACAAGAATGAATAATATTAGATTTATAAAGCCGGTGTATCCTGATGATGAACTATATATCATTGTAAAGGTTATTGATAAGAAAGCAACAAAGAATGAAACGGGTATCCTAACGGTATTGTTATCTACTTTCAATGATAAGGAAGAAAAAGTTTTTGAGGGCGAATTATCTGCATTGATAAAGCGATGAAGGTTATTTTAAAGTATTGAACACCACCAGTTAATAGTAATTCAATTAAAAGGGACAATTCTTAAGAGGAATTGTCCCTTTTTCAATAATAGCGCCATATTCTTGCATGATGCTTTAAAGCTAGATTGGGTAATTATGTTAAAATTTAGAGAATGGAAATTAAGGGAGGGAACAAAACTGTCCGTTTGGAAATCGTACGCTATTATAATGTTTGAAACCTTAGTTTTTTTAGTGATTGGTTTTATTCTAACTGAAAATGTATTAAGAACGATTTATGAAAACTTTGGTATTAGTTTTACAGGGAATGTATGGGTTAATTGGTTCGGTGTCTCATACTTACTGTTTTTTCTTTATACAATTATGCGTGGGCTTTTCATTAATAAAAATAACAACATGTTAAAGAAACGAATAACATCTATTATCTTTTGGCTTCTTTTTATCGGCTCTATTTATGCTATATTTATTCCGTTTGTTAAAGGAGTAAATCCATTCTAATACAACAAAACCAGCTGATAGTTGTCAATAATTTTTATTAAAAATAATGAAAATATCATGTTATACTAAATTTGTGTATACCAAATAACCGTCCAAA
>NZ_JBIWEY010000077.1:0-2421 GCF_044762775.1 Lysinibacillus sp. NPDC096418 | reverse complement strand
TTTAGCGCCGATGGTAGTTGGGGGCTTCCCCCTGTGAGAGTAGGACGTCGCTAGGCACATGAAACAGTCAACTATATGTTGGCTGTTTTTTTATTGTTTAAACTGAGTTAAATCATAATATTGAAATTTAATTAAAATAATGGTAATCAATGACGTTCTGAATGTGATACAAACCTTTAGGAACGTGCTTTCTATTAATAGATTTGATTGAATAGTACTCTAATCTCGTTTCGTTTGCGAAGGTTTTATAAGGCTTCTAAGTATCTGTAATGAGGACATTATCAACTTTGTTCTTCATAACACGCCTCATATAAGCATTTTGAGCTTGATTTTTGGTAACAAGAACAAAAATTTGTTTGTGTTTTATTCCTCTTTGTTTAGATTACCCACCTTGCTTCCGAATTATATGTTCAGTGATGCCTTCTTTACCTTTTACAAATATAGAAAATAGGTTTTGTTGTTTTTGACAATGACCCCAAGATCCATTTGTTTAAGGGATTCAGTAGCTAATATTTTCAATAAAATAGCAAAGCTTCAGTAACCCACGATATATCCCCGTTTTTGTGAATATTTTCTGTATCGATAAGGTCCTATTAGAAAGTTCACAAAGGTAGTGTTGATGACCATTAATTTACTTTAATAAACAACGTGGGTAGATTAATAACGATAGTGCTTTAATTTTTCTTTATGGTAAGATTCCCCTATCTCTTTTAATAGATAATCACCAGCATAGGAAAAAGGCTCAGCATAGTTTTCTAAACATTGATAAATTAATTCTTTTTCTGTCTAGGACAATTTAATTGTAAGCTTTAAATAAGTTACTGAATACTTTGCTAAATCTTTCAATTTGCTGAATCAAAATGATAATAATAAGATTTCGAACCGGAATCAAATACTGAGTTAGAAAAAGAATTGATATTGTTGTTTCATAGATTAGCCTGTTAATAAGTATAAATAGTATTTGTGTACATCAGTTCTAATTAAGATAGATTTAACAATCGCCCCAGGATAAAAAGTTCGATAAGGAAGTATTAAATTGTCGATTTCTGGATAAAAACAGTAGTTGGTGAGTTTTTTAGTACGGAAATTTTTATTAAGTTCTAATTTCCTTTGATTTTTCTTATATTATAAAGATTATTTGAAAAAGGAGAGGGAATTTTGTGGATTGATGGGGTTTTTTCTGGTGGTGGTTTAAAGGGTTTTGCATTAGTTGGGGCATATCAAGTTTTGGAGAGTCAAAAATTTCGTTTTAAGAGAGTAGCGGGGACGAGTGCTGGGGCGATATTAGCTGCTTTTATTGCTGCAGGTTACAATGGTCAAGAAATTGAGGGAATATTAGAAGAATTAGATGTAGCAACATTACTTGATCCTAGAAAAACTATATTACCTTTACCATTTATGAAATGGGTAAATGTTTATCGTCATTTAGGTTTATATAGAGGAAAGTCATTAGAAAAATGGTTTTACAAAAAATTAGCGGCAAAAGGTGTTTATACATTTTCTGATTTACCGAAGGGTTCATTAAAATTAGTTGCATCTGATTTAACAAATGGGAAGATGATTGTATTGCCGGATGATTTAGATGATTATCAAATAAATGCAAGTACCTTTTCTGTAGCGTGTGCTTTACGCATGAGTTGTGGAATCCCTTTCTTCTTTGAACCGGTAACCTTAAAGACAGGCAAAGGCGAATCTATAGTTGTTGATGGTGGTGTATTAAGTAATTTTCCGCTTTGGATTTTTGATGATGCTAACGGTAGAAAATTACGTCCTACTATAGGGCTTAAATTAAGTCATCGAAGAGAAGAACAGTGCCCACAAAAAATAAATAATGGATTGAATTTATTTGAAGCATTATTTGCTACCATGAAAGATGCACATGATGAGCGGTATATTTCAAGGCGTCATGAAAAAGATGTTATATTTATTCCAGTAGAAGAATATAGTGCCACTCAATTTGATCTTAATGAAGAGACCAAAGAAACTTTAATGGAGATAGGTAGGCACCGTACTATTGAATTTCTAAAAAACTGGCCTAGATATAAAATTTAAATCTAGTTAATAGCCACTAGCGAAAAGAGATTCTATTACTGAGTACTAATTTTCAAAAAAACTATTGACGATATATATCGTAGGTGTTATTATATAAAAGTTGCTGTTACGATATGTGGTCGCAACGAGGGAAATAAAAAAATGTTGACAAACTTTTGTTAACATGGTATTATATAAAAGTTGCTGAAACAAAGCGACAACAAAATGAACCTTGAAAACTGAACAAGCAAAACGTAATCAATAACGTTTTAAGTAACTAACAACTAAGTTAGTAAACAAAACATAAGTAATAAATAGATATCAACTTTTAGTTGATACGCTAGCAAAGCTAATGAGCTTTCAAACTACTTTTATGGAGAGTTTGATCCT
>NZ_JBIWEY010000076.1:0-2873 GCF_044762775.1 Lysinibacillus sp. NPDC096418 | reverse complement strand
TGTTTCTTGACAATTCAAGTATATATAAATCGGTGAATCTGTGTTTTTTTCATGCTTGTAATTGTGTAAAAACCCCAACAAATATTATAGAACCGTAATAATTAGTGTAATTCGTGCAATTTAAAGCAAAAAAGCTCCAATCTAAATAATTGGAGCTCCCATTAAAAAATTTTATTATTTTAATTTGACTGCTGTACCATAAGCCAATACTTCCGAAGTACCATCCATCACAGAAGAAGTTGTAAAACGTACGCCTACAATTGCATCCGCCCCTAGTTTCAACGCTTCCTCTTCCATTTCTTTTGTTGCGATTTCGCGTGAACGAACAAGCATTTCAGCATATTCTTTCATTTCGCCACCAACAATATTACGCAAACCCGCAACAATATCACGCCCAACGTTTCTAGATTGTACAGAGTTACCCTTTACTAGGCCTAATGTTGCCTCGATTTCTCTACCTGCTACAGAATCAGTTGTCGACATTAACATTTTGGTATCCTCCTTTATTTAATATTTTCTCGGACCGCCTTCACAGTATCTTCAATCGAAGTTGTGATTATCCCATTTCGTTTTATTAATCCGATGACAAATAAATTTCGATATACAAACTGATTTTCCATGCCATCAGCAATAAGTGCATCTATTTTCTTTCTGTTATCCCTTCCTTGTTGACGTACATCTGTAAATACACCGATAATTGGACGATCCAACATAGAGAATGCACCAATCTCCGCAGCGACACCCGAATCAATTTCAACTCCGTCTAAAACAGCAATTAATACATCACTATTTTGTAACATTGAAAGGTCTGCCTCCGCAATACTCAAGCTATCTGCGTAAGCCGATTTGTCATTAATAGCATCATTTTCTTGGGGAACATATAACTCAATCCCCGGTACTGCTTGACGGATCGCCTTAGCTAGCTGCTCGTTTACTAATCGATCCCCTAAAGAAAATAATCCATTTGCTAAATATGCCTTCATTGTAAAACTCCTTAAACTAATGATTTTCCAAAAATTATTTTATGACTCTCTTCTCTTTGATAACTGTAGAAACAATAGAAAAGTCAGAGCTTTTTTATTTCTTCCATATGTATGAACCTTTTTATAGCATAGCACACGAATATGTTCATATTGGTGCTTCATGGGATATGAGGCAATCCCTTACCAAAGAGTACTTTTTAGCCTTTTGTAAGGGATACCCTCTGTACTAACAATCCGCATTATGACCTCACGCCATATTACAACGATACGCTCATTATAACCGAACGAGAAAGGCCATAAATAGGGTTAGATTTATCCATATAACATAGCTGGTGCGCGAACAGTTTGAATATAGTCGGACAGTTTACCGACAAATACTTTTTCTAAATAAGGTAATTCAGAAATACAATGTGGTGTCATAAATGCAGGATTTTGATAAACTTGTAAACCGCCCACTTTTAACAATGTTGCTACAAATTGCGAGCAAAAATACGCACGCTCTCTTCTTAATTCCTTTTGCATGACTACCCCAAATAATCCTAAGAAGTTGTATTTATAACGATCTCGATTCCAATACATATAGCGCACAATTTTCACCATTTCTAAATATTGATAATGAGACACCTCACAACGATAAATCACACAATCCGCTGATTCAAGCAAACCAGTTTCCGCATTCTCACGCAAAAAACCACCACTTAATGGATTGTTCAGTTGTCTTCGCCCAAAACTATACATATTATAAAGTTCTGCATCAAATGAAACAGAGGCGTGATTCATTTCTTTACCGGTATACATCCCGATTGCCTTCGACAGTAAAGTCCCTGTTTTAGTTAATACTATGTATATCGTATGAGTCATTTTTTTCACCTACTTGAATTGTTAAAGTCTACCATCACTTCTATTTATTAATACGTTTAAACATACTAAATAGTTTCGTTATTTATCTTCGTTGACTATTTTTATTTAGTATAGACGACAAACCTTAATTTTCTCTTAATAAAAATATGAAATTTATCTTAAGAATATAAATTACTTGAAGTTTTTTCGATTTGGATAGTTACACTTTACTAATCATTATATCAAATTTAGCGTTATATTATATTTATTTATATGTCTGTAGGTAAAACTATATGATGGTATATGTTGGGTTAAGAGCGATTTTTCACTCGAAATTGTAAATGTAAGAAATGATTTACATACAACTTCCATAATGACAATAATAACCGGTTAATTGTACACTATTTTTCAGCTACTCTAACTAAAAATTCACTTAACTCGCAATCTTCTCCATTATTATTTATCAGTTTAACTTGGTGGTGTTACACAGAAATCGCGGTACTATATGAAAAAAATAAAAATACTCTATTTTAATGACAGTTTCAAACAAAGATGTTTTGTTACGTGAAGGTGAATTCCTCATTATTCCGAAAGTTGTTGAACCTATGCCTTAAGAAGAAGTTTAATTACTTTTTCCTGAGCCTAAAACTACACTTAATACAAGAACTCAATTGAATGTTAAACCTCTTTATACTCTTCAAACGATCTAATCATAGTAGCTCTGATTTTCCAACACTAAAATTCATAGAAAAAAAGCCACCCACGGCAGCCTCTTTAATCCAATATCTAATGCTAACTTTCTTCTTGTCACTAATAAAGTCCTCAATTTCAATAAATAATTTAATGCATATGGAACATCACTAAACAATAATAGTATTACGCATAGAGAATTATTGATTTTACATCCCAGGCTATAACATAATCTATTAAGTATACAGACCACAATTGCTAATGATGATATGCTCCCTATTAGGTAGACAGATTAAAAAATAAAATCTGTTTATTAAATGGGGAGTTTTTTCATGCCTAAAAAATCATTTTCACCAGATG
>NZ_JBIWEY010000075.1:0-3871 GCF_044762775.1 Lysinibacillus sp. NPDC096418 | reverse complement strand
GCTCTTTAGCGCCGATGGTAGTTGGGGGCTTCCCCCTGTGAGAGTAGGACGTCGCTAGGCACATGAGACAGTCAACTATATGTTGGCTGTTTTTTATTATTAAGGAACCTATAGAACTTTTGTTTGTGAATAATCTAGGGCATTGTTTTTATCTAGGCTAAAGCGTGAACGACTAAAGTTCGTAATGGAAATGAAGATGGCAAGTCCAGATGTTATTAGCATTGCTTACTAATACTATATTCTCGTGTAGTTATGAGTGAATTCATATTGAATAATCTAGTGATTAATAAAATTTTCAATAAGTATGCAAAGCTTGAAAGTAGTATTTTCATATTTAAATATTATTCTTTTATATTTTTTGAAAAAATAGTTGTGCAAACATCATATTTATGTTATATTAATAAATGTCTTAAAGAGGTCCCGTGGTGTAGCGGTTAACATGCCTGCCTGTCACGCAGGAGATCGCCGGTTCGATCCCGGTCGGGACCGCCATTTATGCTTATACAGTTCTTGTAATAGGAAACTATTATAAGGACTTTTTTGTTTTGAAGGGTAAAAAATTAAATATTCTGCGTTTTTTTCATGTAAAGCTCGGGTACAGTTTGAGAAGCAGTTAGAAAGTGTACGGGGGTGAAAGATATGCGAAAATTATGTGTGCTACTATTCATAGTTGCAACAGCGGCATTAGTTGGCTGTGGAGATCCAATTTTAGATATTGAAGAAAAAAATATATATCATTGGCAAAAATATATGAATCAAAAAGAGTTTGATAGTTTAAAAGAAGGAATGTCTTATTTTGAAGTCGTGGAGTGCGCGGGTGGTAGAGGAGAGAAAGTAAAGAATAATATTTATCGATGGAGAGATGAGACTTTAATGACTCAGGCTTATGTAATTGAGTTTAAAGATGATCAATTAATTTCAAAAAAGGTTGTCGAGTTAAAAGGGCATTCAAATAGATAATAAAACACGTTTTCCGTTGTGGAAAACGTGTTTTATTTTTTAAAATCACTAGATGCTTTGAACATTTACGCTAGTTTCGGTAAACTAGAAGTAATGTAGCTAGGAGAGGAAACAAAGAGAATGTTTGAGAAAATCATGAATTCAATAGAGGATACAGAACAGTTTGCATTGAAATTGGCAGATTTACTAGATGCCCAGGATACCATTACACTTGAGGGCGACTTAGGAGCAGGCAAGACGACGTTTACAAAGGCTTTGGCAAAAGGACTAGGTGTCGAAAGAACTGTGAATAGCCCGACATTTACAATTATTAAACAGTATGAAGGACGTTTACCTTTTAATCACTTAGACGTATATCGTTTAGCAGATAGTGATGAGGATCTTGGATGGGATGAGCTGTTTTACGGAGATGCGGTATCAGTTGTAGAGTGGGCACATTTAGTTGAACAAGATTTACCACAAGAACGATTAGGCATTGAGATATACCGGATTAGTGAAAATGAACGTCGATTTGTGTTAACGCCTCGAGGAAAGCGATATGAGGCACTATGTGAGGAGCTAATGAAATGATTTGGTTAGGGATTGAAACAGCTAATGCACCACTTTCTGTCGCAATTGTGAAAGATGGTAAAGTAGTTGCAGAGGTTGTACAAAATATAAAATTAACGCATTCGGCTGGGGCAATGCCAGCAATTGAAGCAATACTTGCAACAGCCGGATTTAAACCAGCTGATATTGATGCAATTGCTGTCTCAGAGGGACCAGGTTCATATACAGGTGTACGTATAGGTGTTACCCTTGCAAAGACGCTTGCATGGACATTGAAGAAACCACTAGTTGGTGTATCTAGCTTAAAGACGTTAGCAGCAAATGTGTCACTTTATAACGGTCTGATTTGTCCGTTGTTCGATGCTAGGCGTAGCAATATTTATACTGCAGTTTATCGAGGGGCAACACTTGAAACTGTGATGGAAGACTATCATGATCATATTGATGGCTTATTACAACGATTACAGGCGTTAGGAGAACCAATTTTATTTGTTGGCGCAGATGTAGACGTATTTTGGGATAAAATCGTAGAAGAACTTGGTGACAATGCATCCCGTGCTCCGTTTAGCCATGATTTGCCACGTGCAAGTGAAGTAATTCGCTTAGCATGTGAAAGTGCACTGCCAAATATCGAAGTAACGCATCATTTCGTGCCACAATATAAGCGCATTGCAGAGGCTGAGGCGAATTGGCTGAAAGAGCAAAAGGAGAAAACGTATGAGCAGTAAGGTAACGTATCGTAAAATGACGTCTGATGATGTTGAATCTGTGTACGCTATTGAACTTGCCACTTTTCCTACACCTTGGACACTCGATTCCTTTTACTATGAAGTGCATGAAAATCAGTATGCGTATTATTTGATAGCAGTAGATGAGGATGAAAGCATAATTGGCTTTTGTGGTATGTGGATGGTCATTGATGCTGCGCAAATTACGAATGTAGCAGTAATAGATGCTGCACGTGGACGTGGTATTGGTGAAGCATTAATGAGAGAAGCAATGCGTATTGCACGTGAACATTCTATGGATGTCATGAGCTTAGAGGTACGTGTAACAAATAATGTGGCGCAAAATCTTTACAGAAAGTTAGCGTTCCAAGATGGTGGCATACGTAAAGGCTACTATACAGATAACGGGGAGGATGCGCTTGTCATGTGGGTGAATTTATAATGGAAAATCGAATTATTTTAGCAATTGAATCGAGTTGTGATGAGACTGCTGCGGCAATTATTCGTAATGGATCAGAAATTGTTTCGAATGTTGTAGCTTCACAAATTGAGAGTCATAAACGATTTGGTGGTGTTGTACCAGAAATCGCGTCGCGCCATCATGTTGAGCAAATTACAGTCGTGATTGAAGAGGCGTTAGCTCAAGCTAACATGACGCCACAAGATTTAGATGCAGTTGCAGTTACAGAAGGACCGGGGCTTGTTGGGGCATTGTTAATTGGCATAAATGCGGCAAAGGCTTTTGCTTTTGCGAATAACTTACCGATTATAGGTGTCCATCATATTGCAGGTCACATTTATGCCAATGCGCTTGTGCAGCCGATGGAGTTTCCATTACTAGCATTAGTTGTGTCGGGTGGACATACTGAGCTGGTTTATATGAAGGAACATGGCTCTTTTGAAGTTATTGGTGAAACACGAGATGATGCAGCTGGTGAAGCTTATGACAAAGTAGCTCGTGTATTAGGATTACCGTATCCAGGTGGCCCGCGAATAGATCAGCTAGCACATGAAAGTGATGAGGCTGTTACGTTTCCGCGTGTGTGGCTTGAAGAAGATTCCTATGATTTTAGCTTCAGTGGTTTGAAGTCAGCAGTTATTAACTATAAGCATAATATGGACCAGCGTGGGGAAGAAATTTCACCAACAGCGATGGCAAAAGGTTTCCAAGATAGTGTTGTTGAAGTTTTGACAGCTAAAACACTTCGAGCTGCTCGCGAATATAATGTGAAACAAGTTATTGCAGCTGGTGGCGTAGCAGCAAATAAAGGATTACGCGCGTCTTTAGAGGCAACATTTGAGGTGGAAGGGATTCCGTTTTACGTACCTCCACTAAAGTTATGTACTGATAATGCTGCGATGATCGGTGCAGCAGCAACTCCAATGTTTGAAGCAGGTGTTCGTGGTGATTTAATGATGAACGGAAGACCTGGTATGGAATTAAAATCTTGGATATAAGAAAAAATAGGATTCTCCGAAAAATTTGGATTTACAACGATAACAAAATTATAATATTAACAAGCCCAATTTCTCTGTGTTTGAACTGAACCCCGAATAGTGGACACTTTAAAAAGTGACCCTATTCGGGGTTTTTTGTTCATTTCACAAAAAAATCTCGTTATACTAAATATACG
>NZ_JBIWEY010000074.1:0-4103 GCF_044762775.1 Lysinibacillus sp. NPDC096418 | reverse complement strand
GCAGCATACCGAAGTCATTTAATCGCTGTTTAATGTAGCAAATGGTCTTTTATTAAACTGTCTACTTTATAGGGTTCAGTTCATTAATTGAGTACATGGGCTCTTCTTGTCTAATAACAAGAATAAATCATCTGTTTTTTATATGTACATTTTATGATCAATTCCCTAAAATAGTAAATATCAGATAAGAAAGGAGAAAGTAATTGAATACTTGCCCAAACTGTTTAGCCAGTAATTCATTTATGAAAGTACATAAAGATGGTGCTGTGATTGAGGTATGTGAGTATTGTAATACAGTTATGGAAAATAAAACAACGAGAGAAGACGTTTTAAAGTCAGAAAACGAAATCCAAAATGTAGAGGAAGGTAAAGTGTTAGGAATTATCCTATGGATATTATTGATCATCTTTATTTCCATTATTTCAATTTTAAATAATTTACATGGTTTTTAAGCACCAACTATATTATCTTTAAAATAGTTATCTTAGTTAACCCCCAAAAACAAAACGACAATTAAGCTATCTTAATCCGCTTTGCTTCTGGAAAACGGTCTACTTCATCAGCCAATACGATACGAATTGGTCTAGAAGCTAAACTTGATGGCAAATCCGCACCCACCAGTGAAATATGGCCACCTTCGAACTTTTTATGAAGCAACGTATTATTGCCGTCACGAGCTTTCACATCTGATACCTTTTTATTCTGTGCTGGTGTGTCACGTATCATGGCAGCTAGTCTGTCCTTAGAATACGACTCAGCCATTTCTAGCGTTGGCATTACAAGTAACATAGGAGATGGATCATAGTCGATAAAATAACCGATAATATTATTAAGTTTTTCTGACTTCCCTACTTGTGAACTCGACATAACAATAATATCCTCAACACTAGCATCATTGAGAGCATTCATTATTTCCCGTTGATACGGTGCTCTGTCTGTATTCCATCTTCCATATTCTGCAGAAGACTCTTGTGAAAGAACACGCTCCTTATCAGCCCATTCAGACACCTTTAACTTTGGCGGCATAGCTACTAAACTAGCTTTCTTTTGAAACAACTTTAGCGTTTTCTTTTGTGTCATATTCTACTACCTCTACAACTTCATTTTCTATTATTTCAACAAACATGGATGGATCATATGAAGCTAATTCTTGAAGAGTCTCATGGATATTCTGCTCAAGTAATGCCTCAATGTGTTTAGGATCATCTCTATTAATAAGCATTAGTGCAACTTTTGTTGGTAAAGAAAGTGCCTTTGAACGAAAAGCCATCACCATATGATTTAGCACTTTTTCTACTTCCTCTGAGCAATGCATTTCTTTTTTAATATGAGCCAGCTCAATCTCTGCTTTCTCACGCTTTACTTTTTCATGCAGCCACTTTTCACCGATGCCTTCTGCAGACAATTTCAGAAACGTAAAATATTTGCTGACTGTATCGATTAAATCAAAACACCCATCCCAAACACGACTTATAACACCTTCTTCAACAAGTTGACGGACACGCCTTTCAGTCAAATTGAACATTTTTGCAATGGCTGTTGTATTTATAACGATTTCAGATATATCCGTTTTCCCCGCTGACATAACATCACCTCATTTATCATGGCTGTTTTTTCAAAGATTGTTGCTGCTAAAACATAACTACAAAATGTGTAGAATCAACTCTGTCTTTATGTTTTGATCATTCGTAAAACTCTAAAATTTAACTAAAGCCCACGTTTAAGCGTAATTTCTCACAAACTATTAGCAGGTTTAATTAAAAGTCTTTTATATAAAAAATAAAAGAACTGAGCGAAAAATAACGCTCAGTTCTTTTGCAAACATCCAGTATCATAAATTTGCAATTATATTATTTTCGTACAGCTTCGAATGTAATGAGTTGGTAATCTTTTGATGGTTGCTTTTTGTAAGTATAATCGGCAGAACAAGTAATATCAGAAAAACCAACGCTTTCTAAAATAAGTTTAAATTCTTCGATTCCGTACCATCTCATTGCAAACTTCTGTAATTCTGTGTCTACTAGCTTACCTTTTCTCCATTTCTCGTATTTTAAATAAGATAAGGTATATTGGTCGACCCAGTTGATTTCAATTGATTTGTTTTCTAATGAAATACCTTCTACGTTAGAAAGAGGAAAGGTTGCAGTAGTAATTTCTCCTGTACGCCAATTATTTGGGAACTGCAGATCAACTATTACGCGTCCTCCTGGCATAAGATGATTATAAAAGCATTTCAAGGCATCTTTAGCATCTTTTGTATTCTCTATCAAGCAAAAGGAGCCTGTAGGTATAACAATAGCTTCATATTTTGATTCCAAAGAAAAACTACTTAAATTACCTTCATATAGCTTCGGATTCAAGCCTTTTTCTCTGCATCTTTTCCGACAAGAATCTAACATTTCAGGTGAATAGTCAAAGCCATCAACAATAAATCCCTTTTCAAGCAAAGGGATTAAGAATCGTCCTGACCCGACACAAGCTTCAAGTATCTTCCCTCTAGTCCCCTTTAATCTTTCAAGATAATATTCAATATCACCGTCAATTGAATACCCCACTGGCTTGGTAAAATCATAAACTTCCGTACATAATGCACCATAATAACTAAACATTTCTTTCCCTCCGATTTTATATGCGGAAGAACTTTAATTGAATTATTAAACCTTCCGCACCTCATATTTGTTAGATGAAGATAAAGAGCTGACTATCATATTAAATCACTCACTTTCTATACAATATATTAACATTATATACCTTTTATGGACTTAATACACTTATTTTAGTGTTTATTAAGTCCATAAAAAACTTCTTCAACTAACCTGCGTCGTTTGTTGAACAGCGACAATCTTTTTTAAAAAGTCTTTTTCTTTAACAAATATTTTTTAACAGGATGGAAGGAACACTTTTTTTCACTTTGTATCTAGCAGGATTTCGGGACTCGCGAGACCCACAGGCTGGCCTTTTTTCGCCAGAAGAACCTACACTTTTTAAATTATGTCTCATTTACACACAATTCAAAAGCTCCTCATATGAAAGTTCACTTTCGTCACTTGATTATAAAAAAGCGATACCCGACATCACATCAAAGTATCGCTTGGGTCTTCCTCATATCCATTTATCATACAATATCATCTTAACACATCTAAAAACCAAATCTCTGTCAAAAGTTTCCGATTTTTCTTTCATGTTTCTTCCAGGAAGATTTTTCACTTAAAAACTGTTGCTAAACATAACCTTGTGGGTAATAAAAAACAAGTGTAAAAATCAACTCTGATTTTTATATTTTGCAAACCGAATCTTAAACTAAAGTATCCGCTTGTTGAATAACAGTTTTGCATTCTTGTAATGAAAAAAATGATGATACCGATTATATTTAAGTATTTTGCTTAATCGTTTCTTCTACGAAAGTAAGAAAATTACTGTATGAGGAGTTTCCTCTCAAGAATTGCGATACCACATCCAAAGGTAATATCACTATATCCCTTTTTTTAGAATAAAGAACACTCTGTTTTTTGGTATTATTAAACACTCCATCAAGATTAGGAGAATAGTTGTGTACAGAATCAGACTCATACCAGTAAAAGTCCTGCCTGATATTATTTTTGATAACCTCTCCAATATAAACACCTACACGAATCACTAAATTATCAAAATGCTTATTTAACAGTTTAATACCAAATTCCGTATTCATTAATCTTTTTGTATACATATCAATATAGAGAACGCTTTCAACAGTGAAATCTAAATTTCTTTTAGTAAGGTTCTCTTTATCCCAGAAATCATTTGATACATCCTCATACATTAATTTTGCAATGCCTTTTAAATTATCTTTTTTTAACTTTGCACTATTTAAGAAACCAAACATTAGATGAAATTTCTCCTTAATCAATAGTTTATTAGTACAGCTCCGCTAATTAAATCTTTTCTTTCACTAACCTTCTCCTTTAGTTGAATAGCAACAATCTTTTAGAAAAAGCCATAAGGAAAAAACCTTCTATTTGGATATTGAATTGAACCCTATAAAGTAGACAGTTTAATAAAAGACCATTTGCTACATTAAACAGCGATTAAATGACTTCGGTATGCTGCCGGAGTCATTTTTTTTA
>NZ_JBIWEY010000073.1:0-4301 GCF_044762775.1 Lysinibacillus sp. NPDC096418 | reverse complement strand
TCTACCCCGGCTACCGTTATCATATATCGATATAAAAAATGGTCAACCAGAAATATTTTCTGGCTGACCTTATAATACGATCGGGCGCGATTGTTAAATAAACGTCGCTGTTCTTCTTAAACTAACGGAGAGCTTTAGTTAAATTTTGATTCACGAAATATCAAACCAAGTTATACAAAAAAGGCACTGCGATTGCAGTACCTTTTAGTATGCTAATTAATTGTTTTTTTAATCTGCGATTTTGCTTTTTGTACTTCAAAACAGAACCTGTTATCCTAAGTGACGCTTTTTACGGTAAACCGTGGTCACAAGCTTATTTAGGGACTTTGATATGCTTAGACAGAATCAACAACTAGTACCGTTAAATTGAAATTGGAAGTCACATCTAACTAGGTGTGGCTTTTTAGCATTGAAAACAGAGAAGAAACTGTAACTAGCCATTAAGATTTGTTGGTGGGGATAGTAAGGCTACAGAACGATTAAGTAAGGAGGAGACTAATTCATTGTCTGTGAAGGACAAGAGTCACAATGAGCACAATCGCCATGGACAAATAAATTGGAGTAGACCGAATTTTGATAACTGGAAATTATTGTAGTGAAGGTGATATTTCTTTAAGGGAACTACTTTAATTTTGTTAAATTTTTTATATTATTAAATTTTTCATTGTCAATATATCTGATTATTAGTATATAATACCAATGTATTGTGTTTTCTAACTTAAAGTTGAGTAGGGGGAGAATAATGAAAAAATTATTTACGGTGTTACTAGCAGCGTTTGTATTAGCGGTAGTAAATCCAACAAAATCAGAAGCGAAAGTGATGTATGACGGAGCAGAAGTTGTAAAAGGGCAAACCGGAAAAATGACCTTTAAAAAAGATATCAAGGTATACAAGAAAAATCCAAATGGTACGTTCGATTCGTTAGTCGTAAAGCGAAATAATTTCTTTAGAACGTATGATATTGAAAAATATGGTGGTAAAACTTTTTACCAGATGGGGCAATACCGCGTACAAGCAACGGATTTGGTAGTTTTCAAAGAAGTACCATTAAAAATTCGTTCATCTTTTTATAACAATCCATCTTATATTTATATTAACCGTAATAGTATGTATGGTAACGCATTATACGGAACATGGTTCATAGGAAGCGACCCGGATAATTCGATTACAAATAACGGACAACAGCTTACTTTTTGTGGTGGCACTGATGTTGGTACGATAGAGTGTTTACATTATCCTGGTATAGATCTTAAAATCGCTGAGACGAAAGTAAGCGAAATAGGCGTGCCTTTTGAGCTAACAAAAGCTGCAGATTTTAAACAAAGTCCAATAAAGGAATCAATTACTATAAAAACATTGAAAAAGGGACGCATTTTATATTCAGAAGGTCTTGAAATAAATGGTTATCTATATGTAACTTGGAAAAGCGATGACAATAACCAGTACACATTCTGGATGCCGGTGAATTTATTAAATCCGGTGGTAGATAAGTGATAAATATGGATTCTAAAAGACCCTTTTAATTATTTGTTCCTGTGAATTTTCAAACAGTAGCTTGTAAGAAAAATAAGGATATACAATTTTTTAATGGTTGAATAGAGTTATCTACTGAATAGTTAAAAAAGCGTAGATTAATTAGCAACCTGAAGAAATAAAAATACAAATAAATAATATGCCAAAAAGTCACATCTAACCAGGTGTGGCTTTTTACTATACATTGTAAGGAGCTTGTAAATGTATGCTGGAAACATGCAATTGAGACTACTGAA
The DNA here is from genome assembly GCF_044762775.1 of Lysinibacillus sp. NPDC096418. NCBI lineage: Bacteria > Bacillati > Bacillota > Bacilli > Caryophanales > Bacillaceae > Lysinibacillus > Lysinibacillus sp. NPDC096418. The sequence goes on along the minus strand of NZ_JBIWEY010000073.1, from coordinate 2,531 downwards.
ATGGTGGTCTCTTTTTATAATGACAATACATTTCATTTATCCTATGATATAGGTAGATGGGAGGTGGCTGTTCAGATATTTAAATAAAGCAAAAAAGAAAGAGGAGATTCAATTGAAAAAAAGACAGCCATTAAAAGTATTGGCGGCAGGTGTAGTTTTAGCGTCAGGTATTTTCTTTTCCACTCCAATGGATTCTGGAGTACAAGCCGCGTGGGAAAGTCCATATAATTTCATTCCACATTCATATAAAGGTAATATTAATACTTTTGATGAATTAATACAGTTAGCTGTAGATACCTATAATAGTCCTAAACATCAACCGGTGATGGTTGTATTAGACTCTAAGAAAAATTTTGAGGAGCAGATATCTGACTATTTCCAATCAGAAAAGTACCTCCAAGATATGCCGGATTTTGGTTTCTACGGGAGAACAGTTAATATTTATGATGATGGTGAAGTTAGAAAAGGAATTTACGAATACCATATTCAAGTGTATAACGACTACGATGAAAAGGGTATGCTCTCGTTTAAAAAGAAGATGGATAAAGCTGAAAAATATATTGTAGACAATTACCCATTGAACACCGACTATGAAGTAGTATTCGCTATCAACGATTTTATTGCAGATAATTTTTCTTACGGTATGGTAATACATGATGATAGCCACCCATACGTAGGTGAATTGCAAGGTGGTTTTACTTGTGGTCCTTATACTAAGCTTGCTCAACAATTCTATAATAGATTCGGAATTGAGAGTCGAATGATGACTGGTGGTGCTTACTGGTCTGGTGAAGCACATGCTTGGAATGCGGTGAAGGTTGGTGGTAATTGGTATTATTCTGATGCAACTGCTTACGATAGTGCAGGTAAAGCAATGAAGAATATCCTTATGACTGAAGACGTTGGTTACACACACTGGGGTACTAATCTAAATACCAATACAAGATATGAAATAACAAAATTCCGTGCCACAAATGTTAAGTTTGAAAAGAGTATGGCAAAACCATACAACTACAAAGAAGTGAAGAAAGCTCAAGCTCAAAAAAAATAATACAAACCAATTTATTTGTTGTAGACATAGATAACTAACTAATACATAGAAGGTCACACTCTAAATGAGTTGTGGCTTTTTGTTATGCCTTGAGAGGGGGTGAGAGAATGGTAAACACAGTTTCAATCGATGATGTAATCAAAGTACTGAACGACGCATTAAATCACGATCGAGTAGTTATCCAGAATGTTATTGAATCAAGAGTACCATGTAGTGATTCATTCATAGAACATCCATCTATTCAAGTAGGTCATAACCATGAAGGGCATGTAGAGATTGGTATAATTGGTATCATCAATAGTTTATTTGGTACAGATGATAATGGTTACGGCCCTGGGGGTACTGAATATGATGGAGGTGGTCAATTGTGTAGCTTCGTTAAGATGTGGCATGACACTGACCTACTATCACGCCTAGCGGGCAGTGAGTGGCCAGTCTACTAACCCAGTCATACCAAGGCTTTGGGCCCTTCCCCAGGGGGATTCCTATGCGGCGCTCGGAACTCCCGCGGTTCGTCTACTTTTAAAATAAAAATATTACTTCGGAACTTCGGAATTGAGGTGAGCAAAATGGATGGATATAAAGAGGAAAACGGACGTATTCTTATACGAACAAATCGGCTCTGTGAGTTAATTGAAATCAGCGATAGATTGCTAACTGACTGGAAAAGGCAAGGATTAACGCAACACTCTTCAGGGTGGTCGGATTTACAATATGTCCTGAAATGGCGCGGTGAAATTTACAATGCAGATTCCGAAGTGAGCAAGTCTGTAAATCTACAACAAAAGAAGTTGGAAGCGGAAGTTGCCTTTAAAGAATTTCAGACTGAGCTTGCTCGCCTCTATATACTTTATCGAACATGGGATATTGCTGCTGGTCCTCCACAAAATTTATATAATGTGACTAGCTTAATAGAGTAGGGGCTATTGCACGTAGTTAGGCATTACTTGGGGCGGTGATTGGGTACGTAGTAGGTAGTATCGACCGCCCACATTTTGAGGTTAAAGCAAGCTGGAAGATGCCGTATGGGTATGTCCTTGGAAAAGTCGTTGTACCGAGTAACAGTAAGATGCAAGTCCAATTAATTGTGGAAGACAAACCAAAGGAGGAAATTAAAGTGACAAATACAAATTGGAATCCAGGTTCACCAGCAATGTTTACAGAGGCAGAAGCATTTTTGACACAAGCAGTTAAAGAAGGTGTTATCCAACAAGTTCATTAAATGATTTGAAAAATCGTACAATGACAACTGATCGTTTACTAGGGTTGTATCTTACGGTTTAGCAACATCATAGTAAATAGTAAATTGTGTTGTTCAGAATTTGTTCAGAATGATGTAGTAATCTAGCAATGTATTCTTGTCATTAAAAAGGCCAGCAAAGCTAAAATGATATGCTCCCTATTAGGTAGACAGATTAAAAAATAAAATCTGTTTATTAAATGGGGAGTTTTTTCATGTCTAAAAAATCATTTTCACCAG
>NZ_JBIWEY010000072.1:0-3066 GCF_044762775.1 Lysinibacillus sp. NPDC096418 | reverse complement strand
TTATTGTTCTTTGAAAACTGGATAAAACGACATTGATATAGTAACAAACACATTTATTTTTTAATTAAGTTTTTTAGGCTTAATAACTAGGTTAAGTTATTAAGGGCGCATGGCGGATGCCTTGGCACTAGGAGCCGAAGAAGGACGGCACTAACACCGATATGCTTCGGGGAGCTGTAAGTGAGCTTTGATCCGGAGATTTCCGAATGGGGGAACCCACTGTTTTTAATAGAACAGTACTTTGACGTGAATACATAGCGTCTTAGAGGCAGACCCAGGGAACTGAAACATCTAAGTACCTGGAGGAAGAGAAAGAAAAATCGATTCCCTGAGTAGCGGCGAGCGAAACGGGAAGAGCCCAAACCAAGAGGCTTGCCTCTTGGGGTTGTAGGACACTCTATACGGAGTTACAAAAGAATGAGTTAGATGAAGCGACTTGGAAAGGTCCGCCGGAGCAGGTAAAAGCCCTGTAGTCGAAAGTTCATTCCCTCTTGAGTGTATCCTGAGTACGGCGGAACACGTGAAATTCCGTCGGAATCTGGGAGGACCATCTCCCAAGGCTAAATACTACCTAGTGACCGATAGTGAACCAGTACCGTGAGGGAAAGGTGAAAAGCACCCCGGAAGGGGAGTGAAATAGATCCTGAAACCATGTGCCTACAAGTAGTTAGAGCCCGTTAATGGGTGATAGCGTGCCTTTTGTAGAATGAACCGGCGAGTTACGATTACGTGCGAGGTTAAGTTGAGAAGACGGAGCCGCAGCGAAAGCGAGTCTGAATAGGGCGAATTAGTACGTGGTCGTAGACCCGAAACCAGGTGATCTACCCATGTCCAGGGTGAAGGTGAGGTAACACTTACTGGAGGCCCGAACCCACGCACGTTGAAAAGTGCGGGGATGAGGTGTGGGTAGCGGAGAAATTCCAATCGAACCTGGAGATAGCTGGTTCTCTCCGAAATAGCTTTAGGGCTAGCCTCGTGATTGAGAATACTGGAGGTAGAGCACTGTTTGGACTAGGGGGCCATCCCGGTTTACCGAATTCAGACAAACTCCGAATGCCAGATATTTATACACGGGAGTCAGACTGCGAGTGATAAGATCCGTAGTCAAAAGGGAAACAGCCCAGACCACCAGCTAAGGTCCCAAAGTAATCGTTAAGTGGAAAAGGATGTGGCGTTGCACAGACAACCAGGATGTTGGCTTAGAAGCAGCCATCATTTAAAGAGTGCGTAATAGCTCACTGGTCGAGTGACGCTGCGCCGAAAATGTATCGGGGCTAAACGATTCACCGAAGCTGTGGATTCACATCTACGATGTGAGTGGTAGGAGAGCGTTCTAAGTGCGTTGAAGTCAGACCGGAAGGACTGGTGGAGCGCTTAGAAGTGAGAATGCCGGTATGAGTAGCGAAAGACGGGTGAGAATCCCGTCCACCGTATGACTAAGGTTTCCTGAGGAAGGCTCGTCCGCTCAGGGTTAGTCGGGACCTAAGCCGAGGCCGATAGGCGTAGGCGATGGACAACAGGTTGATATTCCTGTACCACCTCCTCACCGTTTGAGAAATGGGGGGACGCAGTAGGATAGGGTAAGCACGCCGTTGGTTGCGCGTGTTCAAGCAGTAAGGTGTGAATGTAGGCAAATCCGCATTCTTTAACATTGAGCTGTGATGACGAGTCCGTATGGACGAAGTTCCTGATTTCACACTGCCAAGAAAAGCCTCTATCGAGGTGAGAGGTGCCCGTACCGCAAACCGACACAGGTAGTCGAGGAGAGAATCCTAAGGTGTGCGAGAGAACTCTCGTTAAGGAACTCGGCAAAATGACCCCGTAACTTCGGGAGAAGGGGTGCTCTGGTAGCGTGCAAGCGTGAGAGAGCCGCAGTGAATAGGCCCAGGCGACTGTTTAGCAAAAACACAGGTCTCTGCAAAACCGTAAGGTGACGTATAGGGGCTGACGCCTGCCCGGTGCTGGAAGGTTAAGAGGAGTGGTTAGCGCAAGCGAAGCTGCGAATTGAAGCCCCAGTAAACGGCGGCCGTAACTATAACGGTCCTAAGGTAGCGAAATTCCTTGTCGGGTAAGTTCCGACCCGCACGAAAGGCGTAACGATCTGGGCACTGTCTCAACGAGAGACTCGGTGAAATTATAGTACCTGTGAAGATGCAGGTTACCCGCGACAGGACGGAAAGACCCCGTGGAGCTTTACTGTAGCCTGATATTGAATTTTGGTACAACTTGTACAGGATAGGTAGGAGCCAGAGATCTCGGAGCGCCAGCTTCGAAGGAGGCGTCGGTGGGATACTACCCTGGTTGTATTGAAATTCTAACCCATGCCCCTTAGCGGGGCAGGAGACAGTGTCAGGCGGACAGTTTGACTGGGGCGGTCGCCTCCTAAAGAGTAACGGAGGCGCCCAAAGGTTCCCTCAGAATGGTTGGAAATCATTCGTAGAGTGTAAAGGCATAAGGGAGCTTGACTGCGAGACCTACAAGTCGAGCAGGGTCGAAAGACGGGCTTAGTGATCCGGTGGTTCCGCATGGAAGGGCCATCGCTCAACGGATAAAAGCTACCCCGGGGATAACAGGCTTATCTCCCCCAAGAGTCCACATCGACGGGGAGGTTTGGCACCTCGATGTCGGCTCATCGCATCCTGGGGCTGTAGTCGGTCCCAAGGGTTGGGCTGTTCGCCCATTAAAGCGGTACGCGAGCTGGGTTCAGAACGTCGTGAGACAGTTCGGTCCCTATCCGTCGTGGGCGTAGGAAATTTGAGAGGAGCTGTCCTTAGTACGAGAGGACCGGGATGGACACACCGCTGGTGTACCAGTTGTCTTGCCAAAGGCATCGCTGGGTAGCTATGTGTGGACGGGATAAGTGCTGAAAGCATCTAAGCATGAAGCCCCCCTCAAGATGAGATTTCCCATTACGCAAGTAAGTAAGATCCCTCAAAGACGATGAGGTAGATAGGTTCGAGGTGGAAGTGTGGCGACACATGGAGCTGACGAATACTAATCGATCGAGGACTTAACCAAAAAGTTTGTGAACATCAATGAAACGTTTATCCAGTTTTGAAAGAATAA
>NZ_JBIWEY010000071.1:0-4745 GCF_044762775.1 Lysinibacillus sp. NPDC096418 | reverse complement strand
ATATTTAGTATAACGAGATTTTTTTGTGAAATGAACAAAAAACCCCGAATAGGGTCACTTTTTAAAGTGTCCACTATTCGGGGTTCAGTTCATATATTGAGTACCTAGGCTTTGTTATTTATTCATCCTTGCTACTTTTATAAATACTGATACGGTTGTTCACAGTGACATTTATGTTCATAATTGTCGGTAAGACACATGCTAATATCAAAAGTATAGTTGTTAGTTTTTTCATCATTCGCTCCTTATCTAAATAAAAAGTCTTATTCTCTACATTACTTCTTCATAAAAAAACGATTATCCTTTCAAACTACATATTTTTGCAAATTAAAAACAAGTTTCTATTAAAGCTATCTTGGTCTTTGTCGTCTACACAGCTACCACATTTGCTAGTTTATCTGTCTTTATTTTATTAGCGCCAGCTTGTACGTCCGAAACTATTTTTCCACAGATTGTTACCATTATTTATCCTCCTTCAAAACATCACGTGGTTTGTTATATTCAAAAGCTTGATTACTATCGTTAGCACCTTGTGTTGTTGGATCAATCACAACACCAATGAGCACTAAAAAAGCAAGCACAGTGCTAAATAAATCTGTCGCTTGCTCGTTATAAATTGTAGTATCGTACACAAACAATGCTGCTACTTTTTGCACTAGCAAAAATGCCAAAGTAAATAATGATACAAAAAATGGTTTGTGTTTTAAACGTATTTTCCAGTTGATTTTCGTAATTTTTCATACTCCAAAGATTGAATTTTATAAAGCTATAAAAACCATTCCTACAACACCATCGATTGCTGCAGCTAAAAAGAATCCTTTGATTTTGTCGCTGTTATGGTACATTTTTCAATAAACTTTTCAATTAACTTCACACTTGAAACTCTGTCATATACAATCGGCTTAATCGTTAATACGTCTTTCAGGCTTAACTTCAAATTGCTTCTCCAATTCTAAATCACCCACTCTATCAGTAGTAACCTGCTACACCTACCTTGCTCATTCAATCATACAGGACGTTTTTTGATTAGACCAAATTAGAGCAATTAAATATCAGTATTACCACCAAATAGATGAGTATTATAGAATATATTTTCCATAGACAATTAGTATCTACTACTGATAGTATATACTAGCAACAAATCATAGTTAACAGGAGTGGTAAGCTTGACAAAGAAAAAGCTCATAATAACATCATTTATAATAATTGTAATTTTATTAGCGAGTTTAATAGGAGTCAGTAATTATTTCTATAACCTTGCTGTAGCAAGGAGTGGGCCTAAAGACTTCATGAATAATAATCCTGATTTAGAGTTATCTAGCGGTGTAACGCTTAGAGATGAAGGTGGAAAATGGTTAGATAACACACCTTTAGAAGAAATCGTCATTACATCTAACGATGATCTAAAACTAAAAGGGTATTACTTTGAAGCTAAAGTGCCTACTAATAAAACTGTTATTATTGCACATGGGTATACAGGAAAAGCAAAGGATATGGCTCGCTTTGCTAAATTCTATCAAGAAAAACTTGGCTATAATGTACTAATGCCTGATGCACGTGGTCATGGAGAGAGTGAAGGTGATTATATTGGATTTGGATGGCCAGAAAGAAAAGATTATGTACAGTGGATTAATTACATAATAGAGAAGAATGGAAAGGACTCTGAAATTTTACTTCATGGTGTTTCAATGGGAGGCGCTACAGTATTAATGACTAGTGGTGAGAATCTCCCAAAACAAGTCAAAGCAATCGTAGAGGATTGCGGTTATACAAGTGCTGAAGGTGTGTTAGAGTATCAGCTTAAGCGTATGTATAATTTACCTGGATTTCCTATAGTAAATAGTACAAGTCTTCTAACAAAATTGAAATCTGGTTATACATTTTCGGAAGCCTCAGCTTTAGAGCAAGTAAAAAAAGCAAAACTTCCAATTATGTTTATTCATGGTGAAAAGGATACCTTCGTTCCTTTTGAAATGGTCTATGAATTATATGAAGCTGCAAATACAGAAAAAGAGTTATATGTTGTACCTGATGCCGAGCATGCTAATGCGTATGACATTAATCCAGCATTATATGAAGAAAAAGTAACCAACTTTGTTACCAAGTATATTAAATAATATTTATGTAAAATTGCAGCCGTTTACTATAGTTTCAAGCAAGAACATATTGGATGTTAATCCTAGTAAATTAACCATAAAGATTAAACTTGTAAAATATTGTTGTTAGTTTAAACGATAGTATAGACATCTTCTCCTCATTTTCGATTGAAATAAGGCACATTATATGATGCATATCTCTTAAGAAATCAAAAAAGGACCAGCTAGGCTAATAAGCTTTGCTGGTTTTTTTAAATCACATTATCAATATTTAATAAATTTTTACAGTAATAATTTTCTACCACCTGCAAAAAAAGACCTATTCGACTTTTTTAGCCTCACTGGTCTTTGGTGTAATACTAAAAGGCTACATTCATCTCTTCTGCTAAAAGAATCTACTGAAATTCCCTGCTCATCTTCCTCACTGAGTAACAACCACTTTTTAAAAAACAGCAAAGTTTTTTAAGCTTTACTCATATTCACTTTTTAATTTAGAGAAAATAGCAAGATCGACATATTTCCCTTTCTCAAATTCATGTTGTCTTAAAACACCTTCTTTTTTAAAATTTAATTTTTCCAATAATTTAATTGATGATTTATTTTCTGGTTCAACTTTCGCTTCGATTTTATTGATATTCATCGTCACAAAGGCAAAATGAATAATACAATTTAGTGCTTCTTTCATAACACCCTTCCCCCAATAAATTGGATTTAAATCATAGCCGATTTCTATACGATTATGAGCTCTTTCATAATTTAAAAAACCGCATGTTCCAATAACTTTTTTGGACTCCGCTTCCTCAATTACCCATCTTAAACCCATCTGTTCTTTGAAAATTTTATCATACCAATTCAATTCATTGATTGCATCTTCTATAGAAGTAAATGGAGTAAAGGGCATATATTTAACTACTCTCTCATCTGCATAAAGTTCAAAAATATCACGACAGTCACTTTCTAAAGCTTTACGAATAATGAATCGTTTCGTTTTCCATTTAGGAAAGTCGGTAAATGTGTACTCTAAATACATAATAGCCCTCCTGAATTAACATATTTTAACCATTATAGTAGCATATGCATTAGAGATTCATTTGAAATCTCTTGCAAAAAAACAACTATTTACGTTTTTTTACTGCTACCACAGCAATAATAACCATCACTATCTTTATAATTATTAACAAAGCGTAGATACTAAAGGAGATAATCGATGGTAATAGCACTAACCACCACGACCATGCAATTACTCCCGTTAGCTTTAAAACTATAAATACAATTGTTAATACTTCTGCAATCCCCATATAGTTACCACCTCTACTAATTCAGTAAATATTCATCCAGTAATTAGAATTTTATATTAAAACATTAATATATCTCTGCTAATTTGCCTAATAAAAGGCCACGCCAATCGCAATTTAATTTGCGTTATTTGTTTTAGTACAACAAAAAGACACCTAGCCATTCCGCTAAGCGCCTTACAAAGGATAGATTTTTCAGACTATAAATTGTCTACATACATTGCCCGCTCACTGTTCCCAGCTACTTTGTTATTACATACTACCATACGAATATGGCTATACGAGTAGCCAAGAATTTCTGCAACCTCCATATATGAATGACCGTCAATGAAACGTAACTTGGCAATCTTATATGGTAATCCTTCGAGCTTTTCTATGTTCAAACGAATTTCTTCTTCGATCACTCTATAATAATCAAGCTTCCCCTGCAGCTGGTGAATACGCTTAATCAAACGATCGCTACGCTCAATCGAGATATCTAGTCCATAATGACGAAGTGGCAAGTGCTCACTCTTCCCATTCCAAAACTTATGATCCTCCTCCAGCATCTCAATCTCAGCCTTCACACTATCAATAAACCGAACTAGATCCGCATAATTTTTCATAACCTCCACTTACCCTCGCCCCTTTGCCATTTTTCGATTTCATCCAAATAACGTCAAGGACATTTCTTGAATTACGAACTTCTTACACACATATCTTTCAATCAATTCAATAAAAGCCCTCTTCAAAGAATGTTCTCTTTTTCTTCATCTATCGTCATTTCTCATTTTTGCCCATTCATTGCACTTCAATACATAGACTGGTGCACTATACACCTTCCAAAAATCCAATGCCATCAATCATTCACTTTTTATGAAATAGAAAAAGAAGCACCGACAAAACAGCTACTTTACCTGTCAGTCAGTGCCTCCAATATTAAATGTTTGCTATATTATCTTGAAAGTGAATGGGCGAATTTTGCATAAAATGTTGAAAAAGTGCCTTGTTTATTACCACTTACTTCCGTTTAAAACATATGGGAATTATCAAGTTATTTTAACGGTATGATTGATTTATTTTATACTATCTAAGAAAAATGACGCCAAGGTTTCCCTAGAATTTACGTAAATCGAGAGCAATATCAAATGAAAAGAAGGTGCAAAAAAAGAGTGAACATTTCTTAGAAATACATTAGAATGGCCTAACCGTATGATAAAAAATTAATGTATATTGAATATATGGATCTTATGGTTATTATTCAAAAAAGACCAGGTTCACAATTAATGAACTGAACCCTATAAAGTAGACAGTTTAATAAAAGACCATTTGCTACATTAAACAGCGATTAAATGACTTCGGTATGCTGCCGGAG
>NZ_JBIWEY010000070.1:0-5339 GCF_044762775.1 Lysinibacillus sp. NPDC096418 | reverse complement strand
GGTCAATGGTCGTTGACACTCATGCATCATACTAGAGGGCTCTTTCTCTTTCAAGACCTCGAACATCCTTCAAACAGGAATGCTGCTCCGTTAGCTTAAGTACATTGTTTCACAAACTCACATCAAGATTAACATAAAATCCTATTTTTAATTTAGAAGTGTTATTCAATTAAATGGCCTTTTAATGAAAACAAGCGCTGATCCTTGTTACAGAATCGCGCCCTTTAATTGAATAAATGTTTAAAGTTTAATGGACAATAATAATATAATATGAACCTACTACAACTGATAATTAGTTATATTCCAATTAACTACATTGCAAAATCAACCAACAATCATCAAACTTACATTTTTTCAAATCTTCTTTCTTTATATAATAATAAATCCTACCGCAATCTCCAAACATTAATTCAAAATCATTTGTTGTCACTGTATCCAGCTGGAATAATAACTGCCATTGGTCACAATTTCCTTTGAACTTTTTAAGTTCTTCGGGTGTAATTTCCGGTGTATCTCCACAGTAAATTCCATTAGTAACTTGCTCGCATTGAAGTAGCATTCCACCCTGAATCAAATCAGAATAGCCTAATAATTTACTAACTGTCTCTTCGTCCTCATGACCTTTAATTGATTTGACTTGATCGTAATGATCCCAATCTTCGTAATTGTATAGTTCGGTGAATTCCTCATAACAAGGTAGGTCATACTTTTTACTAAAGCCAAGTTGTATTTCAGGGAACTTAAAATCGTCTTCCATATCATTAGGGAAATTTGTTCTCGTTAATTCTGTAACATCCCCATCAAAATAATAAACCTTTGCACTCCCCTTATCTTTAGGGTCATACCCCCAAGTCATAGTCGATAGCTCATAAAAAAAATAAAGAATGCCTTTTGACGGTAGTAAACTACCTTCATCATACTTATTGATTTCCTCACAATTAATTTGTACTAGGAAACTCAACGGACGTTTTTTAGTTACTCCATTGAAATCTTCACCGCTAAAATAAAACCATTCAAAATCTTTAGGAACATCTGGATTTCCACCAAATTTTGATGTTCCTATAGGTATGTCAACTTTGTTATTAATTTTGAATTCTAGCTTTATAGCGTTTTTATTCATCTCATCCAATACTTTATTTAAATCCATTTTTATGCCTCCATATTATTACTTATATCCATACATATTCTCCAATTTAAAACATCATCCTTCTAAAATTGTTAAAAATAATCCAAAAGCGCAGTTGGTACCTTTCTTAAAACCATTGATATTCAATAATATGGCCCTTTAACGGAAGACTCGATTTCAAAATAATCTTAAAGGGCAATGTTCTCTCACTATTGCCTCGATTGATTAGGAAGAACCAGTTTACTTTATCATTCTTTCAAGCTTAATCCCTAAGCAAAACAAGATTATTGCCTGTTGAACAAATAATAAATCCTTCTTAAATTCATATCCAACAAAGTACTCTGAAGAGATTGCATCACTACTTACTTCTTCGTTTCTAAAAAATGGTGGACATGGATTTAACATTGCATTTCGATTAGCTAATTTCATTCTTTCTAAAGTAATTTGATACTTATTTATGTAATTTTCTGTTTTTAAATCACTTGACAAAGAGTCGGTTAAAACTATATCGCTTACCGATAAAATAGGTTCAAGTTCAGTGTGAAATTTATAATTCCGAGTGTCCGGTCCTAACTCAAACCCTTTAAAACAAACTTGATTAAACTTAAGATTCATTAACTCTGCAATACTTTTCCAAGAACTTGAAATATTACTCTTCGAACCAATAAATGTATAAACTAACTCTTTAAAATTGCTATTTCTTTCACTTATCGAAAACAGGTCAGATAAAATCTCACAGGGGTGATTTTCCGAAGTCATGGCATTTATTATTGGGATTGATGCATACCTTGATAACTCTTGAACCTTTGTACAATCTGCATGTCTTACAATTACGCCATCTGCCCAATTAGAGATATAGTGTATAACATCCTCCAACTCTTCTCTTTTATCTAAGCTTTCTGGAGGAAATAGTATTGTTTCTCCGCCCAAATCTTTTATCCCTTTTTCGAAAGTTATTCTTGTTCTTAAACTGGATTCAGGGAAAAACAAAACGAAATTTTTCCCCTTTAAAACATCCGTATTATCTTGATGTTTTAACTTTCTGGATAAGTCGAAAATTTCAACCACTTGTTGTTCAGTCAATTCATTTATACTTAGTAAATTCAAATGAACACCCCATTTAGTTTTATACATATTTTAACACAATTATCCAATTATCCAATTATCTTGTTTAGTGTTATTCAACAATCTGGCCCTTTAAAGAAAAAAGCACTTTCCTTATTCCAGGAAAGCGCCCGATTGCGGTGTACCTATTCCGTCTATTTTCTTAACAGTTCCACTTCCCCTATACCTTCTATAATTAGGTTTAGCTTTTTAGATTTGCTATAAGAAGTTATCTGGAAGTTTGTTGAAATAACCGTTTTGTTATTTTGGGTACTCATACTATAACTAGTTGTTCCATATTCATTCCCATCTTCATCTACGATTTTCATATCCATGAAATCATTTTCATTTTCATATATCCCATCCAATGAAAATGTTAGATTTAACGAGGTTGGATTTGCGTCAGCTTTTGCAACTTGAATGACAGATGACTGATTTTTCATGGCATACTGAATAATTTCATTTGATTTTTCTTTATTTTTATTAGCAAGTGACAGCCCCCAATTCCCATCAATTTTTTTGAAATTTCCAGTATTATAGAAAACATTGACACTTTCCACTTCTACTACAGCATCTTTTAAAGTAGGAATGACCCCTTCATTAGAATGGGCTAACACATCATATTGAATTCGCCCCGTTTTTACATCCAACATTGGATTACGAACGTCTAAACCAGATAAATATCTATTGCCGCCCTTCAATGGTTTGGTATCTGGGATAAATTCAAATATGTATTCACCATCCCCGTTTTTTAATCGGTAATCCAGTGAAACTTCCCTTACCTTTTTTAAAATCGAAGGATCTTCAAATTCTAATTGAAAACTAAATCCTACTTTATTCGCGTCCGATAAATGATTATCTAGCGTTATTTGTATACCTTGATTGGTAACTGAACTATTATTTTTTTGTATAAACCCATTATTTATGGCTTGTTCTATGCCCTTATCTCCAAAGTTAAAGAATTCGCTTATACTAGCTATTACGTTTTCATTTGTAATAACCACACCAGTTATAATAAGAGCGCAAGCAGCAGCAGCTACTCTTTTCCAAATGAAATTGACTTTTTTCTTTTTTGATTTAGCCCGAATAATATCATAGGATTGATCCAAAGTTTTTCTTACTTTGACAGGTATTTCTTTATCTTCGCTCATAATCTGATTGAACTCTTTTTCAAAGCTATTTTTCATATACCATCACTCCTTCATTTTTATAATAGTTGTTTCGTAATATCGATTTGGCTCTAGAAAGCCTAGATTTAATAGTCCCTTCAGGTTCCTTTAAAAATTCACTGATTTCTTTAACATTCAATCCAACAATATAGTATAAAATTAACGCCAACTTATAGGCTTCATTTAAACTATTAAGTGCATCCTCTAATTCGATTTTTTGAAATTCATCATTTCCTTTTTCAAAGAGTAAATGTTCATTAATCCCCAAAGCATTTTTATTCTTATTGAGTAAGCTGTTACATTTATTAATTAGGATTTTACAAATCCAAGTATTAAAGTACTCATCGTTTTTTAGAGTGTGTAATTTTTCATAAGCTAATATAATAGCATCCTGCATTGCATCAGCTACATCTTCATCATTGTTCAACAGTCTACTAGCAGTCCGATACAATACATCTTCGTATTGCTTTACAAGTGAAACGAATGCTTCCCCATCGCCCTTTTTTGCCTTTTTGACTAAAGTTTTTAATGATCCCATCTAGACACCCCCTTACTTACTGTTTTGTTTTTCAATGTATTAGATATAGAAGTGTATCAATTGGTTGCATGGAATAAAATATCTTTTAAAAATGTGAAAAGAGCACTAATCCTCATTGGGATTGTACTTTTTTGAAAGGTTATTTCTTGTTTATTATTCTTTAATCACAATATTTTCAGTAATAGATTATTCAAGATAATGGCCCTTTAATGAAAACAAGCGCTAATCCTTGTTACAGAATCGCGCCCGATTGTTGAAAATCGTTATTGAACTAAAGCACCCGTTAGCCATCCATGTCGCGTAAAATCTACGCTACACCACATAAAATGAAAGATTATTACGTTCTTTCATGGGAGTTAAAGTGTAATTCTTCACAAAATATTAGCAAGTTTAGTTGAAGTACACTATGTCACAACATCATACCAATTTCTCAAATTTATCTTAGTTAAAGAATGAAAAAAGATAATCAATATTAAACATCATTATTTCATATAAAATCAAAAAAATTATTGTTTTAATATATTGTTTAGAATCCTTTAAGTACTTCCACTCTAAAATAGCCTGAAAACACAATAAACTAGTAATATAGAATATCCAATACCATTTAATATTCGTTTCATTTGTATAAAAAAATGGAAGCATACATAAAAAGATAACTAAAAGAATACAACGCCCCCATCGGTTAAAATTTTTAGCTGGTGTATCCGAAATCTTTTTCTTTTCTATACCAAATAATTTATCTAGCACTTTTTCTAATATGAAAAATAAAATTGTAATAACAACGATAAATAATAAAATTTGCACATATATCCCCCGATTATGCCATTGTACCTTTTATTATAACCCAGTTTTTCCCAGTTCCATTATTGTATTAAACTGCCTCGTTAGTTTAAGTGCAATCCTTCACAAACTCATCTATATTCTAACATAAATATCCAATTCACGTGAAAGGTTATTCCACAATATGGCCCTTTAATGAAAAAAGCACTTTCCTTATTCCAGGAAAGCGCCCGATTGTGGAATATCGTCCTTCAACTAAAGCCCCAGTAGTTAAAATATAGGAACGATTAAAAATGCAGGTATACAACGACAAGAATATGCACGATTTATTCAGTAACGCCAAGAAAGCAGCTTACTCAAAATGGCACTAAACCATTACTATTAATCGGTTTCTACTAACGTGCATAAAAAGCTGTATAAATAGTGTTCATAGAAAAAGCCACGGAACGTTGATATTGATATGCTCCCTATTAGGTAGACAGATTAAAAAATAAAATCTGTTTATTAAATGGGGAGTTTTTTCATGCCTAAAAAATCATTTTCACCAGATGTAAAAATTTTAGCACTTCAATATTTAGAGGAAGGTCGTCATACTCTCGAAGAAATCTGCACAATGTTTTCA
>NZ_JBIWEY010000069.1:0-5636 GCF_044762775.1 Lysinibacillus sp. NPDC096418 | reverse complement strand
CTTACCAGCACCTACTAAATAGGCTTCATCCGCTTTAAATCGATGGAAAGCAGCACTGTCTTCACGGGAATAAATAGCGACAGTGTTAATCTTCAACTCCGTACACGCACGGAAAATACGAATTGCGATTTCTCCTCTATTTGCTACAAGAATCTTGTTGATTGGACTCATTGAAATCCTCCTTATGAAATTGATTTTTTTCTTTCTACCTTTTCGAACATAGAAATATTTACCAATATTCCCATAGCTAAAGATAGCATTATTATAGATGTCCCGCCATAACTAATGAAAGGTAGCGTGACACCGGTTAACGGGATTAACCCAGTTACACCGCCGAGGTTTATAAATGTTTGGAAGCCGATCCAGCTAGCAATACCAGCTGCGATCATACGAGCTAATGGATCTTTTGTACGTAGTGCAATAGAAAGACCTTTATATATTATAAAGCCTAAACCACCAAGAACGATGAGAACGCCCCAGATGCCGAGTTCTTCTAAAATAATCGCCATAATGAAATCGGTTTGTGATTCTGGCAAATAACCTAATTTTTGTATGGATTGACCTAAACCTCTTCCTTCGAGGCCCCCTCCGCCAATTGCATAATAACCATTGACTACCTGGTGACCAGACCCACTTTCATATTCGAACGGATTTATATAGGATTTAATACGTCCCATACGATTTGGCGTTAAAACATCACCTTTTAATGTAAATAGTATGGCTAAAATAATACCACCAAATGTACCTAATACACCAAAGAATTTCCAAAAAGTTTTAAATGGTATTCCACTCGAAGCCACAACTGAAATTGCAATACCGCATAAAATAATGACTGCGCCTAAATCGGTTTCAAAAGCTACACCAGCAACAACGAGAATCCAAAGAAAAATAGGATAAAATATTTCTGTCGGCTGCAATTTTTCAAATGTATATTTTTGTGCTTTACGATAAAAGGCACCTGCAAAATATAAAATAATAAATAGTTTTGCATATTCAGATGGTTGGAAATTCCCTAAACCAGGTACCGTGATCCAACTCTTAGAGCCTATTCCTGCTTCGGCACCATTACCAGCTACCTTTACCCATGTAAATAACACAACTAAAATAACTGTAAATAACAACATAATATTTTTGTTGGCATAATGTTTATATGGAAAAAAAGCCGCTATCGAAAACGCTATAAACGCGACGATTAAATTTTTAACCTGTTTTAGATAATAATAATCTGGTGGATAATCCTTTCTAATCGCCACCATTATACTAGAGCTATAAATCATCACTAATCCAAATAAACTCAACATTAACACCGTAAAAAATAATGGGTAATCAAAATTTTGTGCATAACGTTTCAAATAATTATTCATCTCGAAAACCTCGTTCTAGAAAAAAAACTCAAATCGCCCATAGCGTTTTGAGTTTTTTCTTTTTATTTGTCTGTATACGCGTCATGTAGTACAGAAAGTTCCTTCTCAAGCGAATCGAGAATTTCTTTGCCTTTTTCACGCTCAATAAGTCCAAGCTTTACAGCAAAGTCAATTTCACGTGAAAGGCCGAACATTTGTGTATCTAATACTTCTTCATATAAAGGGCATTGTGGCATTGTCAAATGATCCATTTGTACTCGAATGAGGCGAGCAATTTTATCTGCATCAGCAACTAAAAGTTCCAAAGCCTTCTCTTGAAAAGAAGTTTGTGATTTCGTATCCATGAGGACGCCCCCATTATCTGATATTTCTTCGATTCTATCTTAGTAAAGTTTAGCTTTTAGTTGCTAAAATTGCAAGTGTCTACACTGTAAAATAGAGAATTCAAATTATATTTCTTTATTATCTCCAGCAATTAGCGGTATACTATTTCTTGGATATACAAGATTTGAGGAGGACTTCTAACATGGAAATTATCATTCCAATAAAAGGCGCAGTTATATATCAACTTACATTAGATCCAACAGTGTGGATTTTCGATGATCGTAAATTAGACTTAAATACGTACTTCTCTGCAAAGGGCGAAGAAGAAGATGCAGATACAAAATATATGCGCGAGGTCGGTGCACACTGGTCACGTGAAATTATGGAAGGTGCAACTTTCCCTCCAACATTAAAATCAGAACGAAAATTCGACCGTAAAGGTATGGAAACAGGTACTTTCGGCATCGAATTACGTCATTTTTTGAAAAATGCCGAAATTAAACCAGAAGCGACAAAAATCGTCATCGAATGTAAAGACGGCGAAGAACATGACTTTACAATTGAAGCAGCAAATACACTTATTTTAAAATATAGCCAAGATGGCAAACCACTCTTCGAAGATGGTCCTGTTTATGTAATATTCGGTGACGGATCGAATATTGACAATCCAATCAAGCATGTTTTAGCCATCCGTGCTGAATAGGGAGGAAATATCATGCGTGTAAAATGTGTCATCTGCGATACAATTGGCCAGTTGGACGACGATTTACCGTTAGCAAAAAAATTACGAAATCGACCGATCAATACGTATATGTGCAACACTTGTCACGAACGCATTGCAGAAAATACCATTGCTAGAATCGAAACAGGAAACTTTCGCTTCTACCGTACATCTCCACAAATGGATAAAGAATTTTAACTTTATTTACAGTAAAGACGGGGCTGTCCTAAAAGTAAAATAGTTTGCAGAGAGAAGTTATTCCTTTGATATACAGGTAAAAATCCGCGTAGACTCCTGCGTGCGACAAAAGCGCGCTTGAAACGTAACGGCAGGAGCACGCACGAGACGTAAGACGCAACAAACCGCACGTAGCGAGAGTTGCGTCTTATGTTGTGCACGCGGATTTTAATTATATAGAAAGCCAGTTATTCTACTTAAGAGGACTTATTGGACAACCTAGTGTGATTCTCTAATCGTTATTTTTAATAAGCTTCTTTTCAATTAATTCCACAATCTGATACATAATTGTTGCAAAGACGGCTATGATTAACAACGACATTAATACAAGGTTAAAGTTAAACACTTGGAAGCCATAAATGATTAAATACCCCAGACCTTTTGAAGAAACCAAAAATTCCCCAACAATTACCCCTACCCAAGCTAGGCCTACGTTTACTTTCAGTGTCGAAATAATAGTTGGAAAAGAAGCTGGTAAGATGACCTCTTTAAATATTTGCCACTTCGTCGCCCCAAAGGTTTGCAATACTTTGCTAAAGTTCGGGTCAACACCTTTAAAAGCCGTATATACAACAATAGTAGTAATAATAATTGAAATTAGCGCACCCATCGCCATAATTGAAATATATCCTGGTCCCAGTGCCACAATAAGGATTGGACCAAGCGCAACTTTAGGCATTGCATTTAAAATGACTAAATATGGATCTAAAACTTTCGATAGCATCGGCGACCACCATAATAATGTTGCTAGTAAAGTCCCTAGTAATGTCCCTACGATAAAACCTACGACTGTTTCCATAAGCGTAACACTTACATGCATCAGTAACGTGCCATCACTCACTTTATCAATAAGCGTGACCCAAACGCGAGATGGTGAACTAAATATTAAGCGATCTATCCAATCATTTCTCGAAAACAACTCCCAACCGCCAAAAAACGCTAACAAGATTATTAATTGATAGAGCCTCACAAATCGCCGTTCTTTTTTTAACGATTTCTGATATTGCTCAAATAAAGTTTTATCCAAGGCTTTCAAGCTCCTTCCAAATCCCCTGGAATACTCCTCCATACGATGGATGTTGCCTTACATCAAAAGGTGATAACTCTTGAAGTTCTTTCGGTATATCGAACACTTTGTGCAATGCACCTGGGTTTGCTGAAAACAAGAAAACCCGTTCACTCATTGCAATCGCTTCACCAATATCATGCGTCACGAGGACAGCCGTTTTACGATATGTTTTTAAAGTTTCCACCACTAAATCTTCAAGTTTCAATTTAGATTGATAATCAAGTGCAGAAAATGGTTCATCTAACAATAGAATTTTAGGATTGACGGCTAATGTTCGAGCTAAAGCTACCCGCTGGCGCATCCCTCCCGACAACTCTCGAGGATAATTGCTACCTACATGTGGCAAACCGACTTCTTGTAATAATGCACTAGCTGTTACCTTATGTGTCTTATTTTTGCGATCTGTTAGTTTTAAACCTATGGTGATGTTATCTTCGATTGTTTTCCATGGAAATAAATAATCTTGTTGCAGCATATAGCCGATGAGTGATTTATTCTGCTCATCTATTTCTTCCCCATCGATTAACACTTTGCCTTCAGTTGCTGGGAACAAACCTGCAATAATCGATAATAAAGTTGTTTTCCCACAACCACTCGGTCCGATAAACGATACAAACTCACCTTCACGAATAGATAAATTAATATCGTACAATACTTCTTTTGCTTCTTTGCTTGAGAAATAGCTATGGTGAATATGCTCAAGCTTTAGGAATTCCATTACTTCGTAGCCTTTTTAGCAAATGTTGTATTTACTAGATCTTCATATTCTACGCGTTGCGGAAGTTCACCGGCTTCCTCCATAACTGCCTGCAAGTTTTCCCACTCTTCTTTATCTAAAATAGGGTCGGTTGCATAAGAACCTTGCGATTTATAACGTTCTACAACTGTTTCAATTAATTTCACATCAATATCTTCGAAATATGGTTGAATAATTTCTGCTACTTCAGCTGCACTTTTTTCCTGTACAAAATCTTGTGCTTTTTTTAATGCATTGGTGAAGGCTTGGGCAGTTTTATCTTGTTCTTTTAAATAACTGTCTTTCGCCATATATGATGTATACGGTAAGTGCCCTGATTCTGTCCCAAATGAAGCAACGATATAGCCCTTTCCTTCTTGTTCGAATACACTCGCAGTTGGTTCAAATAACTGCACAAAGTCACCTGTACCTGACGCAAATGCTGTTGAGATATTTGCAAAATCAATATTTTGAATCAGCGTTAAATCTTTTGAAGGGTCAATTCCATGCTTCTTCAAAACAAATTCCCCTGCCATTTGCGGCATACCGCCTTTTCGTTGCCCAAGGAATACCGATCCCTTTAAGTCTTCCCAAGAGAAGTTTTCCATTTTATCACGTGCCACTAAAAACGTTCCGTCAGTTTGTGTTAATTGAGCAAAATTTTGAATAGGGTCGTTAGTGCCTTGATTTGTCACATAAATAGAAGTTTCTGAGCCAACTAAAGCAATATCAATACCATCCGACAACAATGCTGTCATCGTTTTATCGCCACCAGCAATGGTTTGTAGATTAACAGAAAGTCCCTCATCTTCAAAGAAGCCTTTTTCAAGCGCTACATATTGAGGCGCATAGAAAATCGAGCGCGTTACTTCTCCAACTTTTACTTTTTGAAGCTCTCCTGAATTACATGCTGTCAATGAAAGAAGCAACAAAGCTACCACACTAAATAAAATGCCCTTTTTAAGCCAACGCATTCTTTTTTCCTCCTCGATTGATGAAATTGCCTATCGACATTAACTTATTCATAAGGAGCATTTTAGGTGCTAGCATTTTGTGCAAAATCAATTACACGCAGATGTACTTAAATAAAAATCGAGTAGGAGGGAGTGATTAACTCCCGACCCCTCACACCACCGTACGTACGGTTCCGTATACGGCGGTTCAACTAAGATACATAACGCAAAT
>NZ_JBIWEY010000068.1:0-5803 GCF_044762775.1 Lysinibacillus sp. NPDC096418 | reverse complement strand
AAAAATCTTATTAAATTTAAAGTATAAAGAAATCGGGGTTCATTTGGGTTAAGGTGCTGTAAATTTACAGCACCCCAACATTTGATTTAGAACCTATTTAATTAATAATGTTGAGGCGACCTTGGAGATCTTCTATGTTTGTGCTACGAGCGACTTCTATAAGAAGTATATTCTCTGGAAGGTAGCTTACAGTTCTGAATTCATCATGAATTTCGCGATTAATGTCTAATATACCCAATGAAGGATTTACACGATTATAGCTTACCGAATTGCGCGAGACCGCTTCAATGATTAATTGTTTATCGAACATGTAAACGTTTGGTAGCGGCATTTGATCTGTTAAATCAATACCCTCAATAATGTCAGGGAGTTGATAGTAGGAAAGATGGACATTCCCATGCTTGATATCGTCACTATAACGTATGCGAATATCAGAATTTAATCCGTTATCCCTTTCATTGATCACAACAGGTAAAACATCCCCCTCAAATACATAGTGCCAGTTTTTCTTTTTATAGGTTTCTGTTAAAAAAGAAGAATCATCCTCGTCATAATATTTCTGTATATCTCCTTTAGCCCGCTCAAGCTTTTGCAACTCGTCACTAGATAGTGTTGTTATTTCAGATTCATAAAAGAAATTTAAATAAAGAAAAGCAACAAGACCTAGCGTTATATAACCTATTACGACAACGGCGATATGCTTTGGGGTCCAACGGATTTTTAGACTAGTCTTTAGCACCTTTAATCCTTTAAAAATGACTAGTACGATCAATAATATAGAGAATAAAGAAAATATTAGCATCCAAAAAGTTGTCATGTGCGAGACACCTCCGATTTACTAGCAATCCAAATAGCTAAGGCAAAGCATAGTGCCGCCACACTCAAAATCACAAGACTTATAAGTAAATTGGGTAACATTAAAAGCCATGAGAGGTCGATTGGAAAAGTAAATAAAAGTAAGCCGATTATTAGAAAAATAGTAGTGAATACTTTTACAGTAGCTGGCCCCTTATAACAATTGCCGAGTAGTAAGCCGAATGCACCGAATAAACAAATGATACTAAAGCACACCATTAATATTGTTGGTGAAACAATAAGATGGTCTAGTATTAATGGACTATTTTTCCACAATAAGACTGCAATTAACTGTAGATACAGCGAGGCAATCATGATAATAACAGCAATCAGGCTATAAAGAACGATGACAATCATATTAGCAATGGCACTGGATGTACGACTTGAAATAACCGATAAATCATCAATACGAAACGCTTTAGTTGTAAAAAGTGTGGCACTAATAAATGCCCAAAATGCAGAAGTCATCAAATACATATCTAGCGAATAAGTAGAGAATTGTACGTCCAAATTCCCACGGCCGTGCCATGAAGAACCACTACCGGAGTCGAAAAGCAAGAAACCAAAGATTATTTGTAAAATCACTAATGTACTTAGTGCAGATAAATATAATTTTGCTTTCCACTTTACTTGTTTTTGTACGATTGTTTTCAGCGTTACATTAGTCAAAGACGGCATCAATATCACTTCCTTCTTTACGTGTTAAATACATACAGACTTCGCTTGTAGATAGATGGTTGGTTGTAATTCCTCTTTCTTGTAGTTCCTCTTCTAGGATGAAAAGATTACTAGCATCTACTACTACTGAAATCTGACCTGCTATCTCTTTTTTAGCGTAAATGACTAAATTCGCTAGAAGTGGAGTAAGTGCATCACTTGGTCCAGTAAGTGAAATCAGTTGCTGTTTCAACTCGTCGACTGAAGCATGGGCCACTATAGCCCCTTCATCGATTAAAATAATTTCCTCTAAAATAGACTCCATCTCTTGTAAATGATGGCCAGCTATTATAATCGTACGCGGGAAAGCGATGTATTCTTTCAATATCGCACGGTAAAAGTCACTACGAATTGCCTCATCCATACCATTCATAGGCTCATCTAAAATTGTCAGCGCACAACGACTTGCAAGTCCATATATGAGATTAAACGTTGCCAGTTGTCCTTTTGATAATTGCTGATGATTCGCTTTTCTAGCTAAACCTGCATAATTGAGTAATCTGAAAGCTA
Organism: Lysinibacillus sp. NPDC096418; assembly: GCF_044762775.1. Lineage (NCBI taxonomy): Bacteria > Bacillati > Bacillota > Bacilli > Caryophanales > Bacillaceae > Lysinibacillus > Lysinibacillus sp. NPDC096418. The sequence continues at coordinate 3,721 of NZ_JBIWEY010000068.1, read as the reverse complement.
GTTCAGCGTGCCAATTTGGGTAAAAATCATCACCCATTGTAAGGACTTCTTCTAGCGTCAAATAATTAGAAAAACTTAAGCGATCATCAATCATAACAGTATTTGCCGCTGTTTGAAGATTGTTAAAGGGATTTTCGCCAAGGATTCGACAAGTGCCTTGTGTTGGCTGTAAATAGCCCGCCAATATATTAAGGAGTGTCGATTTCCCAGCACCATTCCGTCCAATAATACCGACAATCTTTTCGGATTCAATGGCACAAGTAATATTTTGTAATGCATTATGGTTACCAATAGTTTTTGATAATCGCTCACATTGAATAATTGTCATTTCAATCCCTCCTGTGTTCTCCGAATAAGTTCGAGTAACTCCTCATCTGAAACAAGAAGTCGCTTGGCCTCAACAACAAGATTTTGTGCCATTCTTGTTAAAGTTTCATTACGTCGTTTTGTTAAGATTCTTTCTTTTGCATCTGGTGTTACGAACATGCCAAGCCCCCGTTTTTTATAAAGAAGTTGTTCTTCTAGTAAAATAGTGAGTCCTTTACCTGCCGTTGCTGGATTGACGTTGAATAATTCTGCAAGTTGATATTGTGAATACACTTTGTCATTGTTTTGTAAGCGATCTGCTACAATTTCATGCTGTAACCATTCTGCAATTTGAATGTAGATGGGTATCGTACTATCTAAATTGACATACACAAAAAAAACTCCTTTCAGTTTTTTTGGATGCATAGTGCATTAGTGTTGTAATGTACTATATGATTGTTTCGGAGGAATGTCAATATTAAAAGAGGATTATTATGTAAATATACTGAATTATTAGTCGAGGGGCTTAAGTGTCCATCTTTGATAGGATAAATTTAATCGTTGCTTTTCTAGACCATAATTCTACGTCATTATAAATAAGCATATAGTAACAAAAAGTGCTATAATAGATTTCACTAGAAATGGAGAATCGGGGGCAACGAAATGGAAGTATTCATCGGCAGACAGCCAATTTTTAATCTTCGCGAACAGGTCGTTGCGTATGAATTGTTATATCGCAGTAAAAATAAGAATGAATTTCCACTGGTTGATTCGGACGCAGCTACAGTCGATGTATTGGTAAACTCATTTTTATCGATAGGGACAGAAGCGGTTACGAAAGGCAAGCCTTGTTTTGTGAACTTTACAGAAAACTTATTAAAGAGTAGATTAGCGGATTATTTAAATCCTGCACAGGTCGTAATTGAAATTTTAGAAGATGTACCGATTAACCAACAGTTAGTGAAACGGGTAATAGAACTGAAATCATTAGGCTTTAAAATTGCATTAGATGATTTTATTTTAGATGATCGTGTAGAAGTGTATGATGAATTATTTGCTCATATTGACTTTATTAAAGTCGACTTCTTGTTGTCGCCATTACTAGAACGTATGGAAATTGAAAATAAAGTTAAAGAGAATTTCCCACACATTAAACTCCTTGCTGAAAAGGTAGAGACTCGAAATCAATTTGATGTAGCAAAGAATTCAGGCTATGAGTTGTTCCAAGGTTATTTCTTTGAACAGCCACAAATTATTAAGGCAACAGATATTCCGACAAATACATTGCAATATTTTCAAATTCTTTCGTTATTAAAAGATGAAGAGCCAAATATTGATTTGTTAGCAGAGAGTATTGAACGTGATATAGCTTTGACCTATAAATTACTGCAAATGATTAATAACTCTGATAAACGAGCAAAATCTAAAGTACGCTCTATTAAGCAAGCGATTTTACTACTTGGATTAGCGGATCTACGAAAATGGATTTATTTACTGGCAATGCGTGAAATAGATATGAATACAGAGACGGATCTTTTCAAAGAATTGATGCGGACGTCTTTGTTTAGAGCAAAAGTTTGTGAGAAACTAGCTAAGCTTTCCTATAAACAAAATTTCTCAGAGTATTTCTTGATTGGTATGTTTTCGTTAATTGATTGTATATTACAACGCCCACTGAAAATTATTTTAGAAAATTTACCATTCCCTGAAGAGATATCGCAGACGATATTAGGTGGGGAAACGGAAATGACGCCTTATTTAGATTTTAGTATTGCGCTAAGTAAGTTAGATTGGGGTACGCTAGAAATGTTAGCGCCTGAATTCGATATAGATATAGAAAGTATGGATTTATTATATAAAGAAGCGCTAGAATGGGCAGAAACATCGTTCTGATAAGTAGTTGATAAGACGTTCAATTTTGATATCAATGCTGTATTATTCAAAAAGGATTTACCTCTAAGATTATCGAGGTAGATCCTTTTTCAATTCAACTTATTGAAGTTCTCATTGGGCAAACAATTTGCTATAATCATTTCTACTTTAGAAAAAAATTAGATGTTTGAAGTGGATGTGGCAAAATGAAAGGTATGCTTGATTTACGAAATGGTATTCTAGAATATGTATATGTTATCGCTGGTGCTGCGATTGTTGCAGTTGGTTTTAATGCATTCTTACTGCCGAACCAAGTAGCATCTGGTGGTGTGAGTGGAATCAGTACGATTTTAAATGGATTATTCGGCTGGAATCCTGGGTTTGTCCAATATGCTTTTAATATTCCTTTATTTTTGGCAGGTCTAGTATTACTCGGGAAAAAATTTGGCATCAAATCATTTATAGGCACAATCACACTACCTTTCGTTGTATTATTGACGGACAGTTGGGAACCGTGGACAGCTAATCCTCTGCTAGGTGCGTTGTTTGGTGGAATTGTTGTCGGTTTAGGTATAGGACTGGTTTTCAAGGGGAATGCTTCAACTGGTGGTACCGATTTATTGGCCCAAATAATCACGAAATATACAGGTATAACGCTCGGGACAAGTGTACTACTAATAGATGGCTTGATTGCCATTAGTGCAGCAGTAGTCTTCGATTTAGAGAAAGGTCTATATGCACTGATTGGTCTATATGTAACAACAAAAACAATTGATATTATTCAACTTGGCTTTAGTCAATCAAAGATGGTTTATATTATTACTGTGAAACAAGATGAAGTGCGTGATGCGATTTATGCGGAAATTAATCGAGGGGTTACGAAGTTACCAGCAATTGGTGGATACACTGGCGAAGCACGACCAGTACTCATGGTGGTTGTCTATCAAACAGAGTTCACAAAGCTGAAACAACTTATTAAAATCGTTGACCCATCAGCGTTTGTCATAGTTTCGGATGCTTATGAGGTGTTAGGAAAAGGTTTCAAACGTGCATAATTTTGGTATAGTACTGGGGTAAGGTATTATTTATTATAAGGAGGGGTACTAATGAAAAAAGCAATGTTAACATTAGTGTTCGGTTCGGCAATCTTTTTAGCGGCTTGTGGCGGTGGAGATGACAAAGAGAAAGCAGATCAAGGTGCAAAAGCTCCGGACGGTGAAGCAATCGCAATGAAATCATGTATAATGTGCCACGGTGGCGAGTTACAAGGTCAGGCAAATGCGCCTGCAATAAATGACGTAGGTTCTCGTTTATCTGAGGAAGAAATTTTAGATGTTATTGAGAACGGTAAAGGTAAGATGCCACCTTCTCTTAAAGGCGAAGATGCAAAAGCAGTTGCAGCTTGGTTAGCTACTCAAAAATAAGAAAATGTATAAAAAAACTAACGGATTAATGTGGTACCTAAGTCAAGGACAAACTAAAAAAAGAGATTAAGCAGCTAAGAGATGGTTTCTGTATTGTACAGGAGCCATCCTTTTTAGAT
>NZ_JBIWEY010000067.1:3122-6643 GCF_044762775.1 Lysinibacillus sp. NPDC096418 | reverse complement strand
CTGTCCGTCAGACTTCATGGAACCGCCGTATACGGATCCGTACGTACGGTGGTGTGAGAGGACGGGAGTTAGTCGCTCCCTCCTACTCGATTGTTGTTTAGGGTATAACCTAAATAGTCTTAGTAATCTTTAATTCAGCGACTTCTTGTAAATGCTCTTTTTCCTTTTCTGTGTTCGTATGCAGTGTAAATAACTCTTGTAGTGTTGTTTTTAATTCATGTTGTGTTTCTTTGAATTTAGATAATTGCACGTCGAAGGAAGGAGATTGCATAAAGCGGTCGTTAGCGCGTGAGAGTCTCTCTTCTAGCTGAGAATAATGTCGATCCGCATTCATTGATAGCATCATAGCTAATTGATTTTTCCAAAGAGGAATTAATGTAACAATTGAAAACTCAATTTTCTCAGCAAGTGTCTGATTGGCTTTTTGTATCATTCTGATTTGAGGTGCAGTTTGTAACACCACTTGCTGCGAAACTTGTAAATCATAGATGCGTTGGTCGAGTCGTTCGATTTGAGCCACAAAGTCATTAAGTTGCTGGATAGCGAGTGGTTGATTATTCAACTGTACACTCTCGACTTTAGCAGGTAGTTCAATTTCTAGTGATTGATGCTTCTTCATCTGTCCAGCTGCTATAGCAGTTGCCAGTTCTTCGAAAAAGTCATGATTATGTGTATACAGCTGCTCTAGCATCTCAACATCATTTAGTAATTGAAATTGAGCTCTTTCTAGCTGTATGCCGATCCGTTCGACCTGTATGCTAATACGTTCAAAATCAGTTAGTGTTTGTTTTAATGTTGGACTATTTTTCCCAAATAATTTGTTAAAAAAAGATGGCTTTTTTTGCTCTAATTCGCTTGGATCTACACGATCAAGCGTTTGCATTAATGTATCGAGCATTTGTCCAATTTTTGTTACGTCCTTGCGTTTCATTTGAGACAGCAGTTGGTCAGCAAATTGAGAAAGGGCACGTTGAGAACCTTGCCCTAAGCTTAAGACAGATTCAAAATTCGACACATCAATTTGACTAGCAAGTAACAGTGCACGACTTTGTGCAGGTGGCGATAGTGTCTCATATATTCTCATCGCCTCCTGAGAAGAAGGTGCTCCTAAATAAGTATGGACAAGAGGTGATACACCATTTAAAGATTCAAGGTTAATTGCCCTTTCTCTATTGACTGTCACTTATGATCGCCTCTCCATCCTAGCTGTTCTTTTTTTCTAGTATTCGAACGATTAGCGAACTCTATTTCCATTTGTAGATGATCAATGTCGTTCGAGAGTGCATCTTTTAGGTCAATTTGAATAGTATCGTTTAAATCAGTTAAGGTTTCACGTGTCTGAGATAACGTTAATTGAATTTCTTTATCCTTTACTGGTTGTTTTGTTAACATCGTATATTTTTCCGTTAATTGCACAGCTGAAGGTAAGTGTGCATAGAAAAACTGCTCTACATTATAAAACTTTTGAGGATTGGTTTTGACGATTTTAACAATATTCTTTGAAATACGAGTCATTTCAAGTAACTGTTTAAATGTGCTAATAGAACGCACGCGTAAATAGTTTTGACTTAAAGATTGAATATGTTTTTGGGCTGTAGAAAGCTGCGATTCAATATGTTGGTATTCTTCTTTTGAAATACCTGATAATTTCATCACTTTCTTTTTCTGATTAAATTTTAGCAAAAATGTACTTGCTGTATAAGTTCCGGCAAACAGTAAGCCACCAAGGAAGAATCCAGGATTTGCTACTATGGCTGCAATGGAAACACTTGAAAGCGATATAAAAAAACTAATGGTATGTCGAGAGAAAAATTGTCCGACACTAAGCATAGTTTCTTCCTCCTTACTTTATAAAGATGTCTAACTTCTTATACGTTTTAAACGATAAAAGGTTTCACTATATGATATCATCATTACTTAAATTTTACTGCTAAATTGCAAGTTTCACAATGATTATCCACCCAATGTTAAAGAAGTTGAATAAAAACAATACCTGACGAAGCGATTCAATAATTTAAAATGAGGTTATAGCGGAGTTCATCCATTTAACTATTTTTGACAAAGACCTACAGTAATCTTCGGTATACGAGTCGCAGTCGGGGCTTCTTATTTCGCTATAAACTCTCGTTGTGTAGCTACTTCCCCTAAAAGATTCTTATTGTAAATTCATGAAATAATCGAAAAATATAAGAATATCAAAATTAAAGTCGAATGTATGCATAAGTATGGTAGTTTTGCATGTTAAATTTTGTTAAAATGAAAACATGGACAAAAAAGGGAGGAAATAAGACATTGTACTTCAAAAAAATCAGCCTAATATTATGCGTCTTATTCATTTCAGCTTCTATTTTTACAATACATAGTGCAAATGCAAGTGGTGGTTTTGAGGATGTTTCCCGAAACCATGAAGCTTATGAAGAAATCAATTATTTAGTGAGTTCAGGCGTTATTAAAGGATATAAAGAAAAAGGAAAAACATATTTTAAACCTTATAATAACGTAACGCGTGGACAAGTTGCTAAAATGGTGGTTGTTGCATCAGGCAACAAACCATTAGCAGTTAAGAAGTCGAATTTTTCAGATGTACAAGTTGGTACAGAGCTTTCAGGCTATGTAGAACGCGCAGTCCAGCTAGGCTTCTTTGCAACAAATACAAAGGATAAATTCTTACCAAACAAACCATTAACACGTGATGAAATGAGTTTTGTTTTAACAAAAGCATTTAAGCTTGTACCAAGTGAAAATATCGATTCGCCTTTTGTTGACGTAGGGAATACCCATACTTACTTTCAATATGTAAATACGATTTACTACAATGGAATTACAAAGGGAAGCGGTCAAAACTATAATCCAAATAACCAAGTAACACGTGCACAATTTGCTTTATTTGTAGCGCGCGCGAAAAGCGAAAAATATCGTTTAGAGTTGCCCGTAAAAGATGTGGATGTACTAGATACAACGCAGGTAATTGGGTTAGTTCAAGTGACAACTGACGGTTTGAATATTCGTAAATCTAAAGATACTTCATCTTCGGCCAACATTATAGGCACTGTCAATAAAGGTGGTAAACTATCAGTCTATGGTGTGGAAGGAGACTGGTTAAAAGTTTCATATAAAGGTGTCTATGCCTATATTTCTAAAAAGTATGCTCAGTTTTTAGATGCAGATGGAAATACATTTGGCAATATTCTAAAGCAAGTAACAACAATTCAAGATGTACCTGTTTACGTAAAACCAAGTGCTTCCTCAAAGACTATTTCAACTGTGAAAAGTAAAATGGAATTACCTGTTTATAAAACGATTAATGGCTATCATTTAACTGTAGTTAGTGGTTTACCTGGTTATATCGTAGCGAACAATACGGAGGATGTCGAAATGGAACCACCTTCTACTCCAGATCCAGATCTAAACCTAAAACCAGATCCAAAACCAGATCCAAAACCAGATCCAAAACCAGATCCAAAACCAGATCCAAAACCAGATCCAAAACCAGATCCAAAACCAGATCCAAAACCAGATCC
>NZ_JBIWEY010000067.1:0-3024 GCF_044762775.1 Lysinibacillus sp. NPDC096418 | reverse complement strand
CCAACTCCACCTACAGTAACAGGTGATTTACTAGGTCGAGTGACGGTTGATAGTCTAAATATCCGTAAAGAAGCGAATTCGACGTCTGCGGTAGTAGGCAAACTAAGTAAGGGAGATTACGTACAAGTGAACAGTATTAAAGAATACTGGGCACAAGTTACGTTCGAAGGGCAAACAGGGTATGTCCATAAATCTTACGTAAAGTTATTAAATCAATCTGGTAATCCTTTAAAAGATCGTATTATTATTATTGACCCAGGTCATGGTGGTAAGGATAAGGGAACTATCTCAGATTCTATTTACGAAAAAGATATTACATTAAAGGTCAGCACATTAGTTAAGCAAAAGCTTGAGGATGCTGGTGCAAACGTAAAGATGCCACGTACAGGTGATACGTTCCCAACACTACAAGATCGGGTTGACTTTACAAACGCCAACTATGGTGAAATTTTTGTCAGTATACATGTTAACGCTGCAGGGAACAAATCTGCACAAGGAACTGAAACTTATTATGCCATTACAGCTGGGGATGTGTATCAAGAAGATATGGACCTTGCCAAGCTTGTCAACGATCAAATTGTCAATAACTTAGAAATGAAAAACCGCGATATCAAAGAAAGCAAGTACTATGTAATTGCTAACACTAACATTCCTGCTATCTTAGTCGAGCTAGGCTTCCTGTCAAATATTGAAGATCGTGCTAAATTGACAGATGATCATTATATAGAACTATTTGCCGAATCTATCTATCAAGGAATTTCGCAATACTACGCAAAACAATAATACAAAACTCAATGAACTACCCCGTAAAGGTTAGACACCAATCTAACCTTTTACGGGGATTTTTTATGGGGTGCAGCCACCACTTCTAAAGTTCACCAGCAATTTTTCTCAAAAGTAAAGAAATTTTTAGCGCAGGCTGTTGAAGAAGGCGTTAATTAGAAATCATGCAATGACTTCTGTTCGTTTAATTAGTCTGTATATTACAAACCGACAACGGTGAAAAGCACAGGTACTCAATTCATTTTGAATCTGGGCTTCATTGTCTAATTTATTAATTACTTGACTATTCTATTGTAGAGACAGGAGTGAAAAAATGAATGATATAAGCTACCTACAGATAGCCATTGAAACTGTTATAACTTTTTTTGTCCTTCTAACTCTTACACGCTTTTTAGGAAAAAAACAATTAAGTCATCTAACTTTTTTTAACTATGTAACAGGAATAACAATAGGTTCGATGGCTGCAAATATGGTTGTTCTTAGTACAAGGGATTACACAAAAGATTTACTCAGCCTTGTAATTTGGTGTTTACTTACGACAATTCTTAGTTATATAAGTCTAAAGTCTGGGGAAATTAGAGTCATCCTTGATGGCCAACCTACAATCATTATTAAGCATGGAGAAATAGATAGAAAAGCTCTAAAAAGAACAGGTGTTAATATCGATGACTTAACGATGATGATTAGGCAATACCAAACTTTTTCAATAACAGAAATAGACTACGCTATTCTAGAACCAAATGGTAGACTTAGTATTCTCAAAAAGCCTGAATTTCAAGGAACACAAAAAAGTGATTTGAAAATATATCCTTCTACACCAGCTTACTTACCAATTGAAATAATTACTGATGGAAAATTATTACCTAAAAATTTATTGGAAGTTGGTAAAAGTAGAGATTGGTTAGAAAAAGAATTAAGTAAGGCCAATATAATAGAAGTAAAAGAGGTATTTTATGCTGAAATTCAGTCCGATGGAAGTTTATTTATACAAAAATTTTAAACAAAAGTGACCAGAGATTAATGGATGGATCAATTGCAAGTGAATTTTAAAAGTTCGAAAAACATTTCGTGTTAAATTGTATTATTAAAAAAACTTTCCTTAGTATAACGGGTTCTGTTTTCGAGTACAAAACTCTAATAAACACTATAAAAAGGATATCGAATCGCAATGATTTGGGTATCCTTTTTTATTGATATAAAGCGCCTTTTTAACAATTTTCATACGAATTGGTATATCAAATCGCATTAATAAAGTTACATTATAGAAAGTTCTATAACGATGCGAATACATAGTCTTTTTTTCGCTCGAATTAGTTAATGTGTTAATTTAAATGGCAAGGAACTATATTCAACTAACGAAGCAGTTTAGTTGAAGAGTGTTGTTTAACTTATTGTTCAACAATCGGGCCAGATTGTGGAATAACAACTTTTTATGTAAGATTACCAAACGACACTTTGGTAATGTTTTTAGGTATTCGTAACAATTGATGGAATACCCAATTTAATTATTATTGATTACTACATAATTTACTCAAATTGTTCAACATACTTATTTCCAACGAATAGGAAGTAAGTCATTTATAGCGAGTATAGTATCGTCTTTTAAATTACTTCATACTTATGGTTATAATCATTAATTTGACAAATAAATTCTCTACATCTTCCGCAAGGAGGTATTATTGTCGTTCTTATAAACTGCAATAACTTTTTTTATTCTACTTTCTCCATCAGTAATCATAGCAGCTATTGCTGCATGTTCTGTACAAAATCACATTGAGCAAGGAGTATCTATACATACCCCTTTATCTACCTTACCGTTCTCGCATAAAATTGCAGCAGTATCAGAACCTGCATAAGAATTTTTTGAAATTTGTTTTGGATTTAAGGCACTCTTTACACTATTGTATAGTTCTTTAAATTCCATAATCTCCATCCCCATCAACCTCAATTACTACATGAAGTGGAACAATTGTCGATTGGAGTCAGCAGGACTCTTTGGGGAGCTTGAAATATGACTGAAGGCTAAGATCGTCACATTGCTAGGCTCATCGAACACACCCAGAAATCAATCCCAAGTTATGATAAATAGCCTTTTTTTAACTTAGCGAGATTATTTATACATTTTTTGATTTATAGCTATACTTGTTATAAGGAGCATTCCTGTTAGAAGGATTTTCAGGGGCTTGAAATAGAGAAAGCCCTCTTGTATGATGCATGAGTGTCAACGCCTAAATTGACCCA
>NZ_JBIWEY010000066.1:0-6961 GCF_044762775.1 Lysinibacillus sp. NPDC096418 | reverse complement strand
CGCTGTCCGTCAGACTTCATGGAACCGCCGTATACGGATCCGTACGTACGGTGGTGTGAGAGGACGGGAGTTAGTCGCTCCCTCCTACTCGATTGTTTATTTTGATTCAAAGCGGAGCTATTCGAGTTTAGCTTGCAACGCAATTAAACCAAGACTTAATGGATGCAATGTCATTAAACTACTGGAGGTATGACTATGTTAGATATTAAACGCGTACGCGATAATTTCGCGGAAATTAAAGAAATGCTATTAACACGTAATGAAGATTTAAGCAACTTAGATGACTTTGAGGATTTAGATGCAAAGCGTCGTGAGTTAATTGCTAAAACAGAAGAATTAAAAGCAGAACGAAATAAAGTATCTGAACAAATTTCAATTATGAAACGAAACAAGGAAAATGCAGATGAAGTTATTGCTCGTATGCGTCAAGTAGGCGATGAAATTAAAGAACTAGATGTCCAATTAAATGATGTAGAAGAACGCTTTAAAGATATGATGATGCGTTTACCAAACGTTCCTCATGAATCTGTACCAGTTGGCACAACAGAGGACGATAATGTAGAGGAATATACTTGGGGTGAGGTACCAACATTTGATTTTGACATTAAAGCACACTGGGATCTTGCTACAGATTTGAAGATTGTTGACTTTGAACGAGGTACAAAAGTAACAGGTAGCCGTTTCTTATTCTACCGCGGGCTTGGAGCTCGTTTAGAACGTGCATTAATGACATTTATGATGGATTTACATTCAGAGGAGCATGGTTATGAGGAAATGCTACCACCTGTCATTGTTAATCGTGATAGCTTGACGGGTACTGGAAATCTTCCTAAATTTGAAGAAGATGTATTTAAATTAGAGAAAACAGATTATTTCATGATTCCAACGGCAGAGGTACCTGTAACAAACTTCTATCGTGATGAAATTTTACTTGCTGAGGCTTTACCACAAGGCTTTGCTTCCTATAGTGCGTGCTTCCGTTCAGAAGCAGGCTCTGCGGGTCGTGATACACGTGGTTTAATCCGTCAACATCAGTTCAACAAAGTAGAACTAGTTCGCTTTGTAAAACCAGAGGAATCATACGAACAATTAGAGCTATTAACAAATCATGCGGAAAAAGTATTGCAATTACTAGGCTTACCATATCGTAAGCTAAAAATGTGTACAGCTGATTTAGGTTTTACTGCAGCGAAGAAATATGATTTAGAAGTTTGGATTCCTGCACAAAACATGTACCGTGAAATTTCTTCTTGCTCTAACTTTGAGGATTTCCAAGCACGACGAGCGAATATCCGCTTCCGTCGTGAGCAAAATGCAAAACCAGAATATGTTCATACATTAAACGGTTCAAGTCTTGCGATTGGTCGTACAGTTGCCGCTATCCTAGAAAACTATCAACAAGCTGATGGAAGCGTAGTAATTCCTGAAGTGTTAAGACCATACATGGGTGGTAAAGAAATAATTGCACCAAAATAAATAACGGGTAAAAGCTATTTTTAGATATCCTTTAACAGGTAATTGTATTGCCTTTTTATCGATTTACTGATGCTTTTAATAGTATCGGGTGGTGTAAACGCCGTGGAATTGAAAAAAATGCTTTATTTCTTAAAGGAATTTTAGCTAAAAAAGATGTTACTATAATCAAGAATGGGATGCATTAGGGAAAATTTAGAAATGACATTTTGCAGCTCTTTCGCATTTTCCACTATTCCGCAATCGGGCGCTTTAATGGCATAAGGAGCACTGAAACAATCAAACTTTTTTATAAAAGTCTCATACTTAGTTAAAATGAAAAACTCCATTTTGATCAATCTTTTTTCAAAATGGAGTTTTTGCGTTTGCTGTTAATAAGGATTGAATAGCATTTTTTTATCAAACTTTATTCCAAACCAACATATAACCCTCAACCACCATTTTAAAGTATTTAAGCCATTTATGTGGGTAACGAGAACCTGATAATGGCTTGTTCGTCATATCGTTAAACGTCTAGCCACAGTCTTTGCAAAGATAACGTTGTCTTGCTCGATATTTACCGTTTTTCTTGACTGATACACTCCCGCAGTGAAGACTCGCCAAACCGCCAGAAAAACGAGTTTCACGAATGTCTTTAAGCATCTTTACTATGTCTTCTCGTTCTTCTGGGAACAAATCCTGTTTCATGACTTCAAATAACGCTAATTGTTCTGATTTCGATAAGTCACTGTAATCTCGATATACTAAAATAGCCTAATAAAAACACGAGTCTTGGTCAACTTCTGCGTATGTAATTTATATTTCTCACTCTAGCGATAGAGGTTTACAAACAAGCAGGAAATTTGATACTTGGTGCTATGAGAAAGGGGCTGTCTTGAAAGTGATAATATTATGCTGAGAGTACCTCTAAAATGATATTCAGATATAAATCCGCGTAGATTCCTGCGGGAACATTATTTGCGACGAAAGCGTGAGTGAAACGTAGCGGCAGGAGTACCCACAAGTCGTAAGACGCAACAAACCACGCGTAGTGAAGGGTGCGTCTTACACTGTGCCCGCGGAAAGCGAAGCGGATTTTTACCATATAGGAAGCTAGTTGTTTCGCTTAAAGGTTCTTATTGGATAGCACTGTAATCGTTTTATTGATCTTCTATAACAATGTAAGTAGCTTTAATTGGTCCATGGACACCAACTACTAGGATCATTTCAATATCAGCAGAATTACTTGGACCCGTAATAAAATTAATGCAAGAAGCGACTTGCTCGCCGTTTTGTACCTTTTGACTAATCCATCGAGCGGCTTGCGTCATACGTGGAACAATAGTACTTTTAGGTATCAAAATGATGGAGTTTTCTGGTAAGAAGCTGACGGATCTACCTTTATCTTTGTCACTAAGTAATACTGCAGTTCCGGATTCTGCTAAAGTCATTTCACTAATGGTAATACCGATGTTTGCTTGTTCTGCTTGTCGGATATTTTCCTCGGCCTGTTTCTCATCCCATGTATATAGATCGATGCCGTCCCCGGGCCACTGTTCAGACATTAAATTAGTTAATCCATATTGCGTAAATCGTTCGTCCTTCCAAGTAATCACGGAACGACCGCCAAAGCTATTGACTACAGTTTGGAGTGCATTTGGCAAGTCGGCTGTGTTGGTTAGCACGATGTTTGTATGAATATTTTTGCATTGCTCTTGTAAGACGGCCACTAAGTCGTCCTTTGTTGCATCTTTGAGTACACGGTCCTGTGGTTGGTATTGCCACGTAGGGCGTTCGATTTTTGTCTTCGGTGCGCGACCTAGTTGGTTAGCAATTTTATTTAAAAATGCATTTTTATTTTGAATGATGCCAGTCATTACTTGTCGCCTCCTTTTGGACGATTATGGAACCAGGTACGGAAATTCTCTTTGTTTGGTGCAGGGAAATCTCTTTCTTCTGTCCAAGCCTTTAATGGACCAGGTCCATTTGAAATTTTATTATCCTTTGTAAAAGGTGCCATGGCAGGCGACGCCATTTTTGTCGCCATTTTATATAAAGATGGGGAAGAGGCGCCAAGACCGAATGCTTTCATTAATAATTTTTCAGAAACGGGTGCTTTCCCTTCGTTTTCTACAATTACTTGGCGATGTCTATGAATGAGCTGATGCAATGGAATTTTCACAGGACATGCATCTGTACAAGCGCCGCATAATGTAGAGGCGTATGGAAGCTCTTTGAAATCATCGTAGCCACCGAGTAAAGGTGATAAGACAACACCGACTGGACCTGAATATATTGAGCCATACGTATGACCGCCCACATGACGGTAAACGGGACATGCATTTACACAGGCAGCACAGCGGATACATTGTAAAATGGGTTGGAATTCACTGCCTAAAATATCGGAGCGGCCGTTATCCACGATGACTAAATGGAATTCTTCAGGACCATCCGTATCGCCCTCATCTTTTACACCAGTTAACGTTGTAATGTAACTTGTTAACTTTTGACCAACTGCACTTCTTGTTAATAGGCTTACGAGTACTTCCATTTCCTCAAAAGTAGGGACAATTCTTTCCATACCCATTACGGTAATTTGTGTTTTAGGAAGGGCTGTTACTAAATCAGCATTCCCTTCATTGGTCACTAAAGTAATGGAGCCGCTCTCAGCAATAGCGAAGTTACAACCGGTAATGCCAATATCAGCAGTTAAATATTCGTTACGCAATTTTTCACGTACATACAATGCCAGTTCTTCAGGTTTTTCCGTTTTGTCGTAGCCTTGCTTTTCTTTAAAAACATCGCGAATTTGCTCTTTGTTTTTATGTAACGCAGGGACAACGATGTGAGAGGGTGGTTCATGGTCGTCTACTTGTAAAATGTATTCACCAAGATCTGTCTCAATCACTTCACAACCTAGCTCCTCGAGCGCAGCGTTCATATTGATTTCTTCGGTAACCATGGATTTCGATTTAACAATTTTTTTAGCGTTTTTTTCTTTGGCAATGTTTTGAATATAGGCAGTTGCTTCTTCAGCTGTTTGCGCGAAAAAGACGTTCCCACCTCTTTTGGCAACGTTTTCACTTAATTCATGCAAGTAATAATCCAAGTTTGCCAGCACATGCTGTCGAATTTCTTCACCATGCGAGCGCCATTCTTCCCAATGTCCTAGACTTTCAGCTTGTTGAAGTCGGCGTGTTTGGAATCGCTCTTGTGCACTTGACACAGCTCCGCGCATAAATGTATTTGTTAATTCCTTTGAGACCCGATTTTTAAACGGATCATCGCTTGTTTTCATAGACATACGTTATCCTCCTCGAAATCGTTTAGCGGCTATTCAAAACTTCCGCAATATGCATGACTTTAATCGGTTTACCTTGTCGATTAATACGACCGCCGATATTGAGCAGGCAGCCTGCATCAGCGCCAACTAAAATATCTGCTTCTGTTTCTTCAATATTAAGGACCTTTTCGTCGACCATTTGTCCTGAAATATTACCCATTTTCACAGAGAATGTACCACCAAATCCACAACAACGATCTTTACCAGGTAGATCAACGTAATTTAAGTTTTTTACATTACTTAATAATGTAAAAGGGGCTTCTGTTACGCCAAGTAAACGTGTCATATGGCAAGATGTATGGAACGTCGCTGTGCCCTCTAGTTGCGCACCTACATCTTTTACGTTTAACACATTTACTATAAATTCAGTAAATTCATACGTTTTATCTGCTAGTTCTTGTGCTTTTTTCTCCCAAACCGGGTCTCCTTTAAATACTTCTGGATATTCTTTAAACATATAAGCGCATGAACCAGAAGGGGATACGACATATTGTGCAATTTCGAAGGTTGTAATCATTTTTTTCATCGCTTTTTTTGAATCCTCTACATAGCCACTATTGTAAGCTGGCTGACCACAGCAGATTTGACCTTCAGGAAAATCAATTTCGCAGCCTAATCTTTCTAATACTTCAACGACTGCTTTTCCTACATCTCCTTGAAACATGTCGACTAAACAAGTTGCAAAAAGTGTTACTTTCATATTCATCGCTCCTTAGCTTTAAAGACAACCAATCAACTGGTCATCGGATGACTTGCTATAAAAACATATTGCTTATTATAATACTACAACCTTTTTGGATTACAAAATGATTTTATTAAATTTTCTAAAAATAAAGTTGTAATTAAGTTAAACGTAAAAATAGGTAAATTTTTAAGCCATAGCGGAGATCAACTTTTTCTATCAGCAAGGATGTATAAATATAGTTAATCAACATGCCTAATTGGATACTTTGATTATTTGAAATATTTAGTCTTGTTAAAGTATTGCATAAGAACTTTTTCTACGTTATTAAGATGTGAAAGCATCGCTTGTTTTGCTAGCTCTTCGTTTTGTTGCTTAATCGCGAGGAATATTTGCATATGTTCATCATATAATTTTTCACTCGTCGTTTTTCTAGAAAATAGCCAAATTCTTCGTGTTTCCCTCATTGTTTCAATCATTAAACTAGACACCTGGTCTAGTAACGTCGCAAGCAAAGGATTTTGAGAAGCTTTAGATATCGCAGAATGGAACTGGAAGTCTACTTTTTCACCTAATTCACCGTCTCCTTGGGCAAGCTTCATTGCATCTAATATTTGCATCATATGTTGTATATCCTCATCTGATCGATGTAATGCGGCACTTGCGACAGTTCCAATTTCAATAATTTTACGCACTTCTAAAAGGTGGGAGACATCTTCTTTATTCATCAGCATCGCTGCTGATAATGGAAAATCTAAATGATTTTTGGGGATTTCTTTTACAAAGGTTCCGGAACCTTGTTTAATATCGATCAAGCCCATTGCTTTTAAGGCAGAAAGTGCTTCTCTTATGGCAGAGCGACTTACTTTTAACTGTTCTGCCAGTTTCTCAACAGAACTTAGGCGATCTCCAGGTATCAGTTCACCTGAGCGAATTTTTTCTAATAAGATATCTAATACTTCTTCATATATTTTTTTAGGTTTGATTTTATTAAATTGCAAGCACATCACCTCATTACTTCTCTTAAATAGAATGTCTTAATATTCATGGTGCTCTTTCATTTAATCGGCAATAAAATGTAATTGCGGGAAAATGAAAAAGATATTGAATTTTAAGAATTTAGTACATATAATCATAACACAAGGTCATCCGATGACCTATATTCTTTTTGTGTTAAGAAAACTTTAGGGGAAGTTAGACAAAGGGAGCAACATCTTGTCTCGGGGAAGGCACTCAGCTAGAACAGAAATCAACTTTAAGCTGTGGTGATTAACCAGCAAAAATGTATAAATTCAAAAAATGGGGGATTTAAAATGAAGTTAATTCGTAAGATTCTTGTAGCAAATAGAGGAGAAATCGCAATTCGTATTTTCCGTGCGTGTACGGAGCTGAAGATTAACACTGTCGCTATTTATTCCCGTGAAGACAGTGCTGCTTTCCATCGATTTAAAGCGGATGAAGCCTATTTAGTAGGTGCTGGTAAG
>NZ_JBIWEY010000065.1:0-7615 GCF_044762775.1 Lysinibacillus sp. NPDC096418 | reverse complement strand
TGATTTTCAACATTGTGGAAACAATAAGTATATAGTTTATTTTTCCATATATCACATGTACTCATTTTTTTTACGATAATTCCTTCACAATACTTCCCATAACGAGTGTAGGTCGGTAAAATAGGGTAGGTTAGGGGGATTCAACTTTGAAAGATCAACGTTTTAAAATCGCGCATAAAGAAGCGCTTATGGGCATCGGACTAGTCATTATCAACTTTGCTATTTGGTACGGCTTTGCTTATGGGCTAGGTTCAGGAGATCCGACAAAATATAAATATGTATTTGGCTTCCCTGCTTGGTTTTTCTATAGCTGCATTGCTGGTACCATTTTTATGATACTCCTCGTCTGGATTGTCATGAAGCTATTTTTCACAGAGGTGCCATTTGATGACGAGGAGGTGGATGAGTAATGCATGTACAAGTTATTATTCCGCTATTTATATTCTTAGTCATTATATTCGGTATAGGGATTTGGGCAAATAAACATGTACGCTCCTCCAATTCGTTTTTACAGGAATATTTCCTCGGTGGACGTGAAATGGGTGGCTTTATCCTAGCGATGACGATGATAGCGACGTATGGAAGTGCGAGTAGCTTCATCGGTGGGCCAGGTGTAGCTTACAATAAAGGCCTCGGTTGGGTATTACTTGCGATGGCGCAGTTACCAGCAGGTTATTTTGTACTGATGATTTTAGGGAAGAAGTTCGCAATTATTTCCAGACGTTATCAAGCAATTACGTTAATCGACTTTTTACGTGAACGCTATAAAAGTCATGTTATCGTTATATTGGCGGCTATAAGTATTATTATTTTCTTATTCTCAGCAATGATGGCTCAGTGGGTTGGTGGCGCACGTTTAATCGAATCACTCACAGGGTTGAACTATACGGCGGCCCTATTTATCTTTGCCATTTCAGTGTTAGTGTATGTCATTATTGGTGGTTTCCGTGCTGTAGCATTAACAGATATGGTGCAAGGCTCCATTATGGTCATTGGCACAGTCATCTTGCTTATTGGAACTATCGTAGCTGGGGGCGGTATAGACAACATTATGGCGTCACTTGTAGCTGAAAATCCAAATCTTGTTTCACCATTCGGCGCAGAAGGTGAGTTAACGCCATTATACGTCTCGACATTTTGGATTTTAATCGGGATAGGTGTAGTTGGCCTACCGCAAATTGCTGTACGTGCAATGAGCTATAAAGATTCGAAAAGTATGCATCTGGCAATTATCATCGGTACGGTCGCAATCGGTACCATAATGTTAGGAATGCACCTTATCGGGGTATTAGCTCGACCTGTTATGCCAGGAATTGAAATTGGCGATAAGGTTATGCCGTTGTTAACGCTAAAGGTGCTACCACCGTTTTTAGCAGGAATTGTTTTAGCGGCTCCTATGGCTGCAACGATGTCTACGGTCAATGCGCTTCTGATGTTAGTAAGCTCAACCGTTGTAAAAGATATTTATTTAAACTATGTAAAGCCAACAGCAAGTGATTCAGAAATTAAGCGTGCGAGTTTTATTGTTACAACGGTAATTGGCTTAGCGGTTGTCCTTTTCGCGCTAAATCCACCAGATTTGCTTGTATGGCTGAACTTATTTGCATTTGGCGGGTTAGAGGCAGTATTTATTTGGTCAGTGGTGCTCGGTCTATATTGGAAAAAGGCGAACAAATACGGAGCAATTGCTTCGATGATTACAGGTATGACACTTTATATCGTTATTGACCGTTTCTATCCATCCATATTCGGCATGCACACTGTCACAATTCCAATTATCGCTTCGCTTATTGTATTTGTGATAATTAGTTTACTTACTGCACATAAATTTAAAGATGAAAAGATATTTATTTAGGAGACAAAATGCCACAGATGTTATTTCTGTGGTGTTTTTTTGGTTCTATAATATTTGTTGGGGTTTTCACACAATTACATGCATAAATAAGCACAGACTCACCATTTTATATATACTTGTCAGTGCCGTTATATATATTGGGCAATGGAAGAAGTGCGTCGATAATTCCAAAAAGAATGGGACAAATACATTCACAGAAAGTGTAGGCGTATGCGACATGTATTTTATAAATGTGCAGCAGAATTAACGTTTAAAAGACAATGGTACTTACATCTTTATACGGCGATGTCCGACACAATAATAGTAGGGCATGAATTAAAGTATAAAGAAGTTCATTAGGTTTAAGGTGCTGTAAATTTTCAGTACCTTAACATTTGATTTAGAAACAGATAAATAAAAAGAATCCATTTTGAAAAAAGATTGATCAAAATGGATTCATATCCAGCAGATTTAAGTTTAGTTTTTTTAAAAAAGATTATTCACTAAACAAGGTGCCTAAAGTTTATTTTCGACTTGGCTTATAAATGGTATAGTGACTCTTATTACGAAACGTGATGGCCAAGCATTTTTCTTTATTGTAGACGTTGCAACCTTTAAAGCATAGCGGCATTATTCAAAACATCACATCTTTTTTATAAAGTAAGGGTAAGCTTATTAAAAGCATAACAATCCCTAGTGCTAAAAAATATAATGGCATCGCAAGGACTGTTCCGTTATGGAAAACGCTCATACCATAGATTGTTACACTGACGAGTAAATAATAACCTAAGCTAAATATCGCACCCGCAGAACCAATGACGTCTTGAAAGTCAATGAGCGCTAAGCTTAAACAGTTTGGTAAAGCGGTACCTGTACCAAATAAAATAATGAACACACTAACAATCATGGTTGGCATTTGTAATGAAATCGGTAAAAAATGTACCGATGTAGCGAGTAATGTACCGATGAGCATAATTGCTAACCCGCGAACGATAATCTTCTCAGGTTTTGTGTGGCTAACGAGTCGTTTAGAAAGCATAGCACCTGCGATAGACGCTAGCGCAACGATAATGCCTAAAAAACCATACATCGCACTTGTTAGTGTAAAGTATTGCGTAAAAATAAATGGTGCTTCGGTATAATAGCTAAATAATACACCGTTTATACCACCAATTAATAAGCAGTAGCGCCATAGACGTGCATTTGTAATCATGCGCTTCACTATTGGTAGTATTGGCTTCATTTCGATTGTAGTAAGCGCTGTTTCAGGTAAGCGTAAAAACGCATAGCAAAATACAATAACGCTCATAGCAACTAACACTATAAATACGACTTTAAAGCCAAAATAATATTCGGTAAAGCCACCAATTAACGGGCCAATGGCAGGTGTGAAGGCAAGGGCAGCTGAAATTTGAGCAAACAATTTATGACGCTCAACACCAGAAAAGCTTTCGCGTAAAATCGTCTGTGTCACGACAGAGCCAACACTTGCACCAAACGCTTGAATAAAGCGTGCGACTAATAAAACCGCCATTTCATTTGCTACTAAACAAAGTACGTTACCAACAAAATATAAAAACAGCCCATAAAGCATTGCCTTGCGACGACCCAATTTATCGGATAAACGCCCAAAGAAAAATACACCGAAGGCAAAAGCAATAAAGTATACACTCATCGTAACCTGTGCATCACTCATAGAGATTTCAAAGGCTTCTGCGATAGATGGTAATGATGGGCTAAAAATAGTTTCGCTAATTTGTGGGAAGCCTACTAATATAATCAGTAATAATAAGCTAGGTGTTTTGTTTCCGATGTTTTTCTTCAAAATAATCCTCTCCTAGATAATTATAGGTTTGAAAGAAAAACATCGTAGCTTGGGAAATGGTGGCTTCACGAGTTTAATTTTTTCTAAATCCCTCATGAATTCACTTCCTTCAAATTAAATACGTAAAAATTATATCATCCAAAGGGATATAACGGAAAATCTTTTTATAAACAATCGAACTTTATTTCAAATCAACAAAATTTGGTGATTCTTCAGATTTACGCTATTATGGGCCATTAGGATGTGGATTTTTAACTGGTTGCGGTACTGTTGTGAACGGTTTACAGCCGAAATTTGGTTCGTCCATTGCGATTTTTGGGACTGGAGCAGTCGGTTTAGGGGCATTAATGACAGCTAATATTGAAGGCTGTAAGACGATTATTGCCATAAGATATACATGACTCGCGACTTGAACTCGCTAAGGAACTTGGGGGGACGCATACGATTAATAGCAAGACTGAGAATTTAGGGGAGCGAATGCTAGAAATTACTGGTGGGCGCGGTGTGAATTATTCTATCGATACAACAGGTGTCGCAACAGTCATGAAAGCAGCGATTGATGTACTAGGTATAGGGGGAGTATGTGCACCAGTTGCGGTTACACCGAACAGTCTTGAAATTAGTACACTAAAGGATTTAGTATTTGCAAATCGCAAACTTATCGGTGTCCTAATGGGTGACACAATTAATTCAATACCATAAAAGTGGGCAATTCCCATTCGAAAAGCTCGTGAAGTTCTATAAATTTGAGCAAATAAATGAAGCATCTGCTGATTCAAATAACGGTTCTACGATTAAACCTATACTCATTGTTGATGAAACTTATCGTTCGGACGAGCCACTTATCTAAAAAATATGAAAAGAGACCAACTCAACATTGAGCTGGTCTCTTTCTTAACTTTTATTCAAAAAACACTTTATCTGTATTGTATTTTGAACGGAATGTGTTGATCGCATATGTTTCATAAATTTCACGTTCCATTGGATCGTCAATTTCATACACTTCAATTTTGAAAATCTCGTCACGGTGTTTTTGCATTGGAGATACGTTATCTTCAAAGTGCTTTTTAATACGTTGACGAATTTTACGTGCTTTACCTACAAATAAAAGTTCATTTTTTTCATTGTAGAAAAAGAAAATACCGCCTTTTTCACGTGTGATTTTATGGAAGTCGATAAAACCATGGTAAGGAGTGATTTCTACATCTCCTGGTTTTAATACTTGTTCACGTTGACGAATAACTAAGTCTGGTTTTGGTAGTTCAATTTTAATCAAGATATTCACGTTCCTCTCTATTACATAAAGTATATCCTAACATAATTCAAGCGTCGTGGCTATTATCAATTACCACATATGCAAAAATGAGACCTAATAGTTCGTATCATCTTCACAGCATAACAAAATTTAGATGTGGAGATTTTTTTAAGTCCAGTGAATATTGTACTTCCGAACAATGGGTAGTATATCCTAACTATAATTATTTATATTTTGAAGATGGAATATTAACTTCAATTCAAACTAGCAATTAGAGGGCTAATTCCCTCTTTTTTTATTTGCCTTTTTAAATTTACCGCCAATGTTCTGAGGGATATTGCATCCCTTCCCAGATATAATACTAACTCATACGATTCCCAGAGTATCCGCAATGTCCACTCTCAATTGTCTAACTGTAATTTTATCTCACGGCTTGCAGATGCAATGTCTGACTTTGGATTCTCTTCATAATGTAATATCCAACCACTGCAAATACAAAATTAGCCTCTTTCATAAGCTTGAGAGAGGTTTTTTCATGCCTACTTATTCAGCTATTGAATTCTCGATGCGTCTCAGCTCAATCTGACAGAACTGCAAGGAACGATATACGTTTTTGATCTGACCGATAGAATGTAGCTACCAGATGCCCATTTTAGGAACATGATGGTGACATTAATCCAATCAGTATTGGCATTCCATTAACCACCTATTATTGGTAGAATGTAGGTATCGATATTAAGAGGAAGTGTGTCTATGAAGAAATTATTCCCGATTTTAGTTGTAGTCATGTTATTTGTTGCAGTTGGAACTGTATTTTTTGCATATAGTGCCTATAAGGATAATGTAGATAAAGATAAATTTGTTCCAGCATCTACTAACAAAGATACTGAAATGGAAGCGGAATTAACGAAATTAGATAATGAAGAAGTTGAAACTAAAGTTAAGGAAAAATCTAAGTTAAATGATTCTATAACAATTCAATTAGTAGAGAAAACTCCTAGAGATTCTAGTTACGATGCTGATTATATATTGAACTTCAAACTAAAAATCACTAATCATACTGATAAAGATATTAAAGGTTTTATTGGAGAAACCTATTTTTATGATATGTTTGGGGAACTTCTTTATACAGTAGATTTGAAATATGAATGGGATTTGATTCCTGCAAATAATTCGATTGATTTCAACAGTGGATTTAAATTAAACAATTTTAATGATAACGATGTTAGACTATTTAATTTACCTTTTGAGAACATGAAATTTGATTATAAAATATCTTCAATTATTTTTAATGATGGTACAACAATATCTGAATGAATAAGAGAGGGATAATACCCTCTTTTTTTATTTCCATTGATTTTTCAGAAATTTTAATATTATGTCCTTCTTTTTTTCAGATGTATGAGTTACAATGAAAATTACATAGATATAATAAGAAGTGAATTAAATTAATTCGCATACTGTAATTTACTCAAAATCGTACCATAACAGGCATCCGAATACATTTTTGTGAATTATTGCAAAATTTATAATTCCGTGATACAATTCAGCTTAATTAAATAGTCTTATCAAGAGAAGTCGAGGGATTTGGCCCGTTGACGCTTCAGCAACCTCTAACTTAGTTAGAAAGGTGCTACTTCCAGCAAAGGATATTTCCTTTGAGAGATAAGAGTGATCGTGATTAAAACCCTCTCATTCTATCTCATATGGAATGAGGGGGATTTTTAATTTACTAATAAAGAGAAATTGATGAAATGGGGAATGCATGATGCCGATTAATATTCCGAAAAACTTACCAGCTGGAGAACATTTACGTGAGGAAAAAATCTTCGTAATGGAAGAGGACCGTGCTCGTACGCAACAAATTCGTCCTTTAAGTATTTTGATTTTTAACTTAATGCCAGAGAAAGAAAAAACAGAGTTGCAATTACTTCGTTTACTTGGAAATACACCGCTTCAAGTTAATATTACGTTTTTAAATACTGCTACACATGAGTCGAAGAATGTTAGTAAATCACATTTACAGTTATTTTACTCAACGTTTAATGAAATTCGTCATCGCCGTTTTGACGGAATGATTATTACCGGTGCACCTGTTGAAAAAATGGAGTTTGAGGACGTCAATTATTGGGACGAAATCGCTGAAATTATGGACTGGTCAGCGAAAAATGTAACATCGGTTTTACATATTTGTTGGGGAGCTCAAGCTGCACTTTACCACCATTACGGTATCGGAAAATTTGAACTTCCTGAAAAATGCTCAGGCGTCTATTCACATGTTATTACAGATTTGACGGTTGATTTAGTACGAGGGTTTAGTGATTCATTTACTGCGCCACATTCGCGTTATACATCCGTATCGATTGATGATGTACGTGCTCATCCGGATTTACGTTTATTATCATACTCGGAGGATGCAGGCGTCTTTATTGTCCAATCAAGGGATAATAAAAATATTATGATTACTGGCCATTTAGAATACGATGCGACAACACTTGCAGATGAGTACAGCCGTGACGTTGCTAAGGGACTTGATATCGATGTACCAGTTAATTATTTCCCGAACGATGATCCAGCAAATGAGCCAATTAATACATGGCGTGCTCATACACATTTACTATTCTCAAATTGGTTAAACTACTATGTATATCAAGAAACACCATATGAATGGGATCTTGTCGAAGAAATCGAATATCATATC
>NZ_JBIWEY010000064.1:0-8073 GCF_044762775.1 Lysinibacillus sp. NPDC096418 | reverse complement strand
TGATTTGATAATTTAACTAAGTAGACCTGAACTTTCCAAATCAAGTATTTGGACGGTTATTTGGTATACACAAATTTAGTATAACATGATATTTTCATTATTTTTAATAAAAATTATTGACAACTATCAGCTGGTTTTGTTGAATAAAGTAGTTGCCCTTATAATAGTGAAATTAGCGCTATTTCACAAGCAAATTAGTATACGCTACGCTTATTTCCTACCACTCAAAATCATTGCATTTCCTAATACTTTTTTGTTCAATAAAAGCTTTGGCAATTGCATTACTTTAGCAAGCTTGTAATCATTCAATTCAGATACACCATGTTTTTTTAAGACATTTAGGAGCTCTTTTTCATCTCCAAATTTTTTTTCATCCGTAAACAAATCTAAGAAAACAAATTTCCCACCAGGTTTTAACACTCTTAATGCCTCTTTAATTACTTCAGTTTTATTTTCTCTATCTTTTACTTCATGGAATGTTAGGCAACTTACAATTATATCAAACTCATCATCATTAAAAGGAAGTTCTGCAGCACTTGCTTTCAGAAAATCAGTCCTATCAGAAACCCCTTCTATTTCTGCATTCTGTTGACATTGTTCTTTAGAATATTCCCAATTTCCTCCCCAATAATCAATTCCAGTTAAAAAGGACTTAGGAAAAGTCTTTGCCAGTTTAATAATCAGTGAATCACTCCCTGTTCCTATATCTAGTATTTTTCCTTTTCCATCCCAATCCACTTTGGCAACAATTAAATCATGTATTTTTGACTGATAATTCCCCCCAAATGCTGCAAATTGGTAAACTGAATAAGAAAGTATAAATGCTATATAAATAAAAGGCAACGCTAAAATCCCTGATAAAACTCGCAGATATAAATTAACAGGTAATAATGTTACCAAGAGAAGAATGAGTGAAATAACAAAAATAATAAGTAATTTGTAAATTCGAATCCAAGTTTGATATTTAGCTTTTGTTTTCAAGTTATCAGCCATCCTTAAATAATCTATTCTTTGTTTGTTATAATTATAAAAGAAATTTATAATCCTTTGTTAAACCTTTAAAGATATTTTTTTACTAGTTGTCAAACACTCTTATTCAACAATCCTGCCATTTAATTTAATAACAATTGTTTCAAAATCCCATGTTTTGGACAATTGCTTTATTCAACAATATGGCCCTTTAATGGAGGAAGGCGCATTCATTATTAAAGAAATGCGCCCGATTGTTGAAAATCGTTATTGAACTAAAGCACCACGTTCGTATTATAAGGTCAGCCGGAGAAATCTGGTTGACTATTTTTTATTCAATTTATAGATTGATAGTAGCCGGGGTAGAACGGAAGCACCCGTGGGACTCGATCCCGACAACTAACATGTTCACCCTCTACTTGTTAACACATGATTAAGCTGGTTGGGACATAGTGATCCCGTATAACAAGCGAACATATGAATGACAAGTTAGATAGAGGTTACCGGTCAATCCATTACCTAAGGAGGAGATAAACATGAATCCAGTTGTTGGCCTGGATATTGCAAAAGGTGAAAGTCAGGTTCAAATGTTCTTGGATAAAAAAATGCCCTATAAAAACAGTGTGAAAGTTGATCATACGGTGGAAGGATTAGAAGAGTTACACTCTTATTTACTAGATTTAGCGCGTCAAACAGGGATGAAACCACCTATTGTTTTAGAAGCGACAGGTCACTATCATACCCCAGTTGTACAGTTTTTAGAGGCACGAGAGTACATTGTTATTATCGTCAATCCGCTCGTTTCATACCAAGCGAAAAGCTCTAACTTACGAAAAACGAAAACAGATGCCATTGATGCCTATCACTTAGGTGAACTGTATTACAAAGAGGATTTAGAGCCTCAGAAAAAGCGTGGTATTCGGCTTTTAAACCTTCGGCATCTGACAAGGCAACACGAAAATATCACGGGAATTATGGTTCAAACAAAGCTTCAATTTCAAGCTGTATTAGATCAAGTTTTTCCTGAGTATAAAGGAGTTTTTGGTGATTTGTACGCTGAAATTTCATGAAGGACTTTACAGTCCTACCCTACATCTGAATCAGTACTAGACGCAGGTGTAGAAGAGATTTCACAATTTATTGATAGGCATTGTAAAGCACGTTCATTTAATTGGGCGCAAGAAAGAGCTAAAGTATTAATCGCAGCTGCAGAACGCAACCCATTTCAGTCAACGCTTTATCAAAGCCTTCTCGTCAGTCTGAATATGTATATTGATTTACTTCAAGCGTACCGCCAACAACTTTCTACGTTAGAGCGTGAGATTGATCAATTGGTGGCACAACTCGAAGAATATGAACTAATCCAGTCACTTCCCGGCGTAGGTGAAAAAATCGCTGCCACGATACTTTCAGAAATTGGGGAAATTGACCGGTTTAATCATCCCAAAAAGTTAGTAGCTTTTGCAGGACTAGATCCCAGTGTGTTTGAATCTGGGCGCTTTAAAGGCACAAACAATCACATTACCAAACGTGGCTCAGCTAGGCTTCGGCATATGCTTTACACAGCCGTTCGCTGCTCAATTCGTGATAGTCGTAAAAAGAAAACAACAGATGAGACTATTGCACGAAATAAACGATTACGAGCCTTCTACGAATTGAAACGCGAGGAAGGTAAACCATATAAAGTAGCTATTATAGCTTGTGCTAATAAGCTTTTACACTGGATCTATGCGATTTTAAAAACAAAAACACCGTTCCAAGAAACTATTTAACAATAGCATTTTCAAATAAAACAAAAACCTTCCACAAAAAATGAGGAGGGTTATTTGTGTTGAACATTTTTAGTATAGCATGAAGTGTTTTTTGATTAAAAATGTTTTTCTTGACATTCTATTAGCTGGTTAAGTTGAAGAAGAACCTTTTCTTCTAATGCACATTTTTTCGGAATACGTCTCAAATTCCTAACAGTTCGTATTAACAAAAAGCTTCTTCATTAAAAATAAAAAGTTCAAGATCGAAACTTAACGACATTATCGTGCGTCTATATTACAAATATTCTGAAATCAAAAAGGAGCCTTGCTATGAAACATTTATCAATTTATGTTTTTATCTTTAACTTACTTTTTTATGCACTAACCATTTTTAATATTGATCTTGTTCCAGGTATAGTATGGCGAAGCGTATTAATTACAGGACCTATAATAGGGATTATCTTAGCCTTGTTGTATTCTAAAGGAAAATTTAAAGTAATAGGATTATCTGGGAATTTGGTCGTTTTTGTCATTGCCATACTTTTGCCGTATATTGTTACAACATTTATTTGGAACCGACCATAGTAAGTGCACTTCTGCAGAGCCAATATCTAAGCACGTCTTTTAGATATTGGCTCATTTAATTTGAAATTCATTAATTATTCTGCTAAGTTTTTTTGTCATCTGTGTTGCGCCGTATGTTCGAATTGTGTATTATCCTTCAATTTCAATTTTCTCTAATTCCAAGTGTTGAACAGTTTTATTCCATTCGTCATACTTATAGCTGCATTTAAACATATACAAATACTGCTTTTTTTATGAGATTGAAGTAATTCTCTAGATAGAAATTGACTTATCACTTAGATTGTATTGCATCTTAGTCTGTAGCTAAACAATCACTATTTCTGTATTCTTCAACTTTTCACCAGTGCGACATAAAAAC
The DNA here is from genome assembly GCF_044762775.1 of Lysinibacillus sp. NPDC096418. Lineage (NCBI taxonomy): Bacteria > Bacillati > Bacillota > Bacilli > Caryophanales > Bacillaceae > Lysinibacillus > Lysinibacillus sp. NPDC096418. Next base: position 4,410 of record NZ_JBIWEY010000064.1, on the reverse strand, counting down.
AATGGAATTTATCAAATTTCTTATTGAACTAACCTGCCCCGTTAGTTCAATAAAGAAAAAAAGAGCTGCATATGCAACTCAATGACCTTCAAGAAAAGCTACCCGATTGTTTAATACATTGCATCCTTATAAAACAGAACGTTATAAATCTGCTACTTTTTAAATGCAACAATATACCAAACGATATTGGCAATTAGTGACATAACGCAAAGAACGATCACATATAGAAAATCAGAAACATTATAAGTAACCGTTCCCATTACAAATGCCAGTACAATTATTGAAAGTGATATAAGTAACCCTACTCCGCAAAAAACTGCCATAACATATTTCATTCCTTTAACTCCTACCCAATACAAAATTAAAGACAGAATATAAAAGACAAGAAACATTATAATATTCAGCCACATACCTAAAGAATTGAATCCACCAGGATCCGGAAAGGGAGTTAGCGAAGCTGCAATCATTATAAAACAGAAAAGTAGCCCCGAAATTATGGTCATTAAGATAACACCATTTCTCATTCTACAACCTCCATAAGAATAATTTTTGGTAAGTTCACTTTACATATAGCACCTCAACAATCTGGCCCGATTGTGGAAGATCGCTATTGAAGTTAAGCCCCTTTTATTTAAGTGCACTTCTTCACAAACTTTATCTATTTATTTAATCTATACCTGTAACAAATTTTTCTAATAGGGGGAAAAACACTATTTGCTTTTTTCTTCAAACCAATTTATTACTTTATTAACTTCTTCACGATGTTTAGCCAGTTCTTCCTTGGTAATTAAACCTGTTTTAAGATTTCTCTTAAAAAACGACCTTACTACGCTTAATACATCATCTAAAGTTAATATACCACCCACAAAATCGTGATCTGCACCTTTAATTTCGAGATATGATGCATTTGGCAATTCTTTATATAAAAGTTGACTTTGTTGAACGGGACAGATTTCATCATAACTTCCTTGAATTATTAATACTGGTGGGGTGTCCCCTTTTATATAATGAATAGGATTTGCTAGTTTTGCCTTTACACTTTGCTCTTGAACACTCCCACCTAGAAATTTTGATTCTGGAGAATTCGGATTATTGTGCCATCCTCCCATTTCAAGTAAATCTACTGGACCCGCCAAGGTAGCAACTGCATTAACCTTTTCCGATATGAATTGTCCCTTAGAAGAAAATTCAGGATGATCTGCACTTAATGCTGCTAGAGTGGCTAAATGTCCTCCTGATGAATGCCCCCAAATACCCACTTTATTTTCGTCAATATTGTAATTTTTTGCATTTAATTTAACCCAACGAATTGCTTGTTTTACATCTTGTAGTGGAGCTGGAAAAATTGCTTCTCCACTCAACCGAAAATTAATATTAATACATACAAACCCATATTTTGCGAAAGAGGCATTCCATTCACCACCTACTTTACTTTTATCACCAGACATCCATCCTCCGCCGTGTACATAAATTATAGCAGGAAAAAATTCTTCTGCTCCTACTGGTTTAATAATATCAAGTCTTAACTCTCGTTCATCCGTTTGACCATAAACAATATCCACCAGTTTCTCAGTTTGATACATTTCCATATTTCCCCTCCTCATTTAGTTCAATATTAATTGAACTATAAATTTTAGTCAATATATGTTAAACTGAATTCAAAATTTATAAGGAGAAGTTTTATGAATATTAAGGTTCTTGACTCAATAGCTTATGAGGTACTTCTTAGCCTGTCACTTTATAAGAGACAAACTCATCTAAAATACTTAGCAATTTCAAAAGATTGGTATGAAGAAACTAAACGTAAAATATCCAAGGGATTGGATAAGGAAATAACGGAGTTGGAGGATCTGCATTTTGAAGATTTATCGGTACATTTAATTCAGCATTGCCCGTATAACAATTTTAAAGGATATCACTTATGGCTTTCTGAACTACCATTAGGGGAAATGTACGAGTTATTAGCACCATATGTGAGCGAAAAAAGGGGAATGCCCGTTGACCTAGATAGGAGAAGGAAAAAACATCTATTGATTTTATCAAAATGGTATCAGGAATATTTTATTGATATTGAGGAAATGATATCTCCAATTTTAACTCATAATATTAAGAATGTTGTTCTAGCATCCTTAAACGAACATCCCTTTAGTGAAATTGAAACCATAACACAAGGATTCAATATTGAAAATTTACGAGTCACAGAAGTTGTTCTTGCCCCTACTTGGCATTTCCGCCCTTTATCTTTAATTGATATTTTCAATGAAAAAGCAGTTCTTACTTATCCTTGTTTAATGAGTGTAAGAGATGAGACATTACTTATTACCAAAGCATTAGCGGAAGATAAACGATTACAAATTCTTAGTAGTATGAAAGAAGAAAGTAAAACATTCACTGAACTTGTTCAATTGATGGGGATGACTAAAGGGAATATCCATCATCATTTATTACTGCTTCGTTCCGCGGGTCTATTAAGAATTACTCCAACAAGACAGGATTATTTTCTTTATAATTTTAGACATTGCCGAGTTAATGATTTATCTAACCTATTATTAAATTTTTAATGAAAAAAAATCTCCAAAATATTGAGCTGCATCCCATTTAATGGACGCACAATCTACCAAAAAAGTGTTGCAGCTCATTAAAGACGATTTTTTCTTGGTTTCATACATCTTAAAACGGAGCCACTAAAGCACATATATTTTAGTTTTTAAACTTATATTCTACCTTGCATTGAATTATCCTTATTCAACTATCCTGCCCCGTTAGTACAATAAGAAAACAGCTTTATTCTTTATCTTTCTTCTAATATTCTTATATAAATTCAAACGCAAACATTAAACCTAAAGGGATAGTTAACCAAAGCAGAGAATTGCTCAATATAATTTTAAAATAAGAAGTATTTTCTAATTTGTCTTTGGAAACGAACCTCCACATCAACAGTGCCCCAAAAGCCCATACTGGTATGACTAAAAAGAATTCTGGCGTCAAAGTATCAGATTCTCCTAACGCCCCTTCTGCAAAAAACCAAGAAATAAATAATGCAACAAAACCAGTAAATATAACATTACCTATAACTATTGATTTCATTTTTAAGCCTCCTTTCACTTTGTGTATATAAATGCCACCCCCAGACTTGAAGTAAAGCACCCCCTTTTCGTTCAATGTTTTACATATATTAACTTATTAAACACATTCGCAAAAAAACCTCTTCTTCAACTAAACTGCTCGGTTAGTTCAATAAGAAAAAGAGCTGCCTATGCAACTCAATGATCTTCAAGGAAAGCACCCCGTTAGCCATCCATGTAGCGCAAAAACCAGCGCCACGCCACAGAAAATGAAAGATGATTAAGTTCTTTCATGGGAGTTTAAGTACATTTTAATTCAAATATCCCAAAGCTAAAACTAGCACAAATGTTCGGATTGAATTATAATTAACTTATCTAAATACAAAAGGGGTCCTGCCTTATGAGTCAAAGAGTTGCCTACTATGATGTTGCACCGGATGGTATGAAAATTATGATGGACATGGAGAAATACACTAAGAAATCTACAATTAATCGAGCAACTAGGGAACTTATAAAAATTAGAGTCTCTCAAATTAATGGATGTGCTTTCTGCATTGACACACATACTTCCGATGCCCGTAGGATGGGTGAAACCGAACAGCGTATTTATTGTTTAAGTGCTTGGAATGAATGTACTTTTTATACACTTGAAGAAAAAGTTGCTCTAGAATTATCTGAACATATAACTTTAATTCCTACTAAAAGAGTTCCGGATGACCTATATGATCGGGTCCGTGAATACTATGATGAGCAACAGTATGTTGACCTTGTTCTAATCATCAATCAGATTAACAGTTGGAATAGAATTTCTATTGCAATGGGGAATACAGCAACTGAAAAATAAAAACATTTAAACGAACATCTCACGGTGTTCGTTTTTTCCTTCCTTTGTTTCGCAATTTCTTTCGATATGTATTACAAAAATCTTTTTTCACTAACACTTGATAATGTTCTTTAATTGCTTCAAATGTTTCCGAAGAAACTGAACTAATCACATTTTCTTTACTTATTACTTGTGGTTCTTTTCTATCTTGTCACTGTATATTTCAACGACTACGTTATGCTGATAAACAGCTTGTACTTTCCCTAAAACTAAGCCGTTATTTATGCAAACTAAACAATTTGAACCTAAAATCATTTTAAATTTCCTCCTTTCGTTACTGTACAATATCTTTCAGATATTCATTCAATGTAGTGATGGAATTTAAAATTCCGCATTGGTATATCTGTATAAAGTAACCTTCTTCTTCAACTAAACTCCCTCTATAAACATTGATGTATCAACGGTTTCAACCATTTCGTGATGGAGAAAAAATTTTTTCCACTTCATTTATAAACAGTGTTT
>NZ_JBIWEY010000063.1:0-8477 GCF_044762775.1 Lysinibacillus sp. NPDC096418 | reverse complement strand
CGTTCTACCCCGGCTACCGTTATCATATATCGATATAAAAAATGGTCAACCAGAAATATTTTCTGGCTGACCTTATAATACGATCGGGCGCGATTCTGTAACAAGAATCACGCTTGTTTTCGTTAAAGGGCCATTTAATTGAATAACACTTCTAAATTTAAAATGGGGTTTTATGTTAATATTGATGTGTTTTTGGTCAAATATATAACTTTCAAGTAAACTTAATAAATACTAAAAGGTTGCTAAAAGTTTTTGTTGGTTTCTTTATTATGAAAATGAACGATTTTCCCCAGTTAGTCGTATTACATATAAATCATTATTGTATGGAGTAGATCTCATGGATGAAAAGGATTTAATTCGAAAGGCGAAAAAAGGGGATACATTGGCTCTTTCGATACTGCTACAACAGAATTATTCGATCCTCGTAAAGTATTTAATGAAAGTTACCCTTCATCCACAAATCGCAGAAGATTTAACACAAGAGACGATGATGAAGTGTATTGAAAAAATCCAACTATATAATGGTGAATCTAAGTTTTCCTCATGGCTCATCACAATCGCAACGAACCTTTTTATTGATCAACAGCGTAGAAAGAAGCGGGAGAAAAATTGGCTAGAGCAGGAAAAAGCGCTCCGAAAAATGAAATGGAATGCAGCCAATATGAACGAAGAATGGACTGATGTACTTGATGTACTTGCTCAGATTAATGAAGAAATACGTATGCCAATCGTATTAAAGCATTATTACGGATATTCATATGAGGAAATTGGAAAAATGATGGGTATTGCAGAAGGAACAGTAAAATCTCGAGTTTCAAATGGTCTAAAAAATGTACGAAAGGAGTTGGCTGAACTTGAAGGAGTATGATTCTAAAAATAGTAATTCTATGTTGGATGATGAAGATGAATTAACGGTTAAGCAATTAATAGATGGTTTAGAAAAACTGGATCAATGGAATCCAGTATCTACTCCAAACTTACAATGGTTTCAACAAAATGTTGAATTAGAGAAAAAAAGAATACGAAAAAAACAATGGAAAGACCTCCTCACGTTTATCTCTGTTGCAGTATTTGTGCTTTCGGTTGGGATTGCTGTCGTTTATCGTCAGCCAATTCTTATTCTTTATTTTCAGCTTGTGGGGATTATCTTATTGCCCTTAGCTCTTAACAAAACTAGAAAGAAGGTCAGTAATGAATGATCTCAAACAAACTAAGTAGCACACCACTTTGGTTATGCGTCGTGATTGCATTCATTCTGATTTGTCAGAGCTCATGGATGTTTTGGGATGCACGGAAGAGGGGACACAATGCTTGGCTATGGGGCTTTTTAGGCCTTATTACATTTCCAACGTATCTTATTATCTATCTTATTTTTGCAAGAAAAATATTTAAAAGAAAGGTCTCAGGTTCAAATTCCTGAGATTTTTTTTATTTATTTTTTCGTAAGTGAACGATTAGTCGAACGTAATCGTATTAAGGGTGAATAAACAATTTGGAGGAGGGAAACAAGAATGAACTGTTTAATAGAGTCTTATAGTAAATAAAACAAATATTGATATTTATATGAATCTTATACTGAAATCAAGGAGGTTACTTATGACAAAGCAAAAAAGTGTTAAAGGACTATTCATTTATCTCTTGCTTGGAATCATTGCATTCGTTCCCTTATATCTTAAGGTACTATCGACACTATCGACAAACCCGGCCCAATTAGAGCAAGCGAGGGAAATGATGGGGATTTCAGGATCACCTGAAATGTTAGCCTTACTTGGCACACTTCCCAATTATATTTTCTTAATCATTGCTCTTATTATAGGCTTTTTTACTGCTCATAAAGTTGGTTTAAAATCTGTGATTATGCACCCGAATGCTAGAGAAAAGCCAAAGTCAGAGTGGATAAAAGGTATTAAACTAGCTATCATACTCGGTTCGATTGCAGGAGTTGTTATAAGAGGATTCGATTATCTTTTATTCCCACTCTTGCCGGAGGGTCTAAAAGAACTAATACAACCTTATAATGCAATAGAATTTTTAGCAGCTTTACTCTACGGAGGGATTGTTGAGGAACTATTAATTCGTTTTGGGTTTATGAGCTTGTTGGTTTTTATTTTTTGGAAACTATTTGATCGAAAATCAGCAAAACCTTCGAACTGGGTCTTTATCCTTGCAATATTTGTTAGCGCATTATTATTTGCAATAGGTCACTATAGTGGAACTGCAAGTGTGACAGAAATGACCGCATTCATTTGGTTCCGAATGATCTTATTGAATGGTTTACCCGGCTTCTTCTTTGGCTGGATTTACTGGAAGCACAATCTAGAACTTGCGATGCTTGCACATATGTTTGCTCATATTGCTATGAATTTTCTAATGTTGATTGTCTCCTTTTTTATGTAAAAATATATATGGTGCATATATACTTTGAATCGTCAGCCAATTCTTATTCTTTATTTTCAGCTTGTGGGGATTATCTTATTGCCCTTAGCTCTTAATAAAACTAGAAAGAAGGTCAGTAATGAATGAACTCAAACGAACTAAGTAGCACACCGCTTTGGTTATGCGGCGTGATTGCATTCATTCTGATTTGTCAGAGCTCATGGATATTTTGGGATGCACGGAAGAGGGGAAACAATGCTTGGCTATGGGGCTTTTTAGGCCTTATTACATTTCCAACGTATCTTATTATCTATCTTATTTTTGCAAGAAAAATATTTAAAAGAAAGGTCTCAGGATCAAATTCCTGAGATTTTATTTTTTTATTTTTTCGTGAGTGAACGATTAGTCGAACGTAATCGTATTAAGGGTAAATAAACAATTTGGGGGAGAAAAATGAATGAACTGTTAAATGGCGGTAGAATAATTTGTATGGTTATTTATAATTCAGATGAAAGATGATAATTGATTTCGGAGTCTAACATAATAAATAGAACATAGGAGATGATGAATGTGCTAGTAGTAACAACAGAACACATTGAAGGGTATAAAGTTGTCGAAGTAAAAGGTTCTGTATTTGGTCTGATTGTAAGAAGTAGGGGGCTAGGCGGGGATATTATGGCGGGCTTAAAAGGATTAGTAGGAGGGGAAATCAAGCAATATACTGCCATGCTTGAAGATTCTAGAAAAGAAGCTATAGACCGTATGATTATGAATGCAAACGAAATGGGAGCGAATGCTATTATCATGATGCGATATGATTCTGGTGAAATGGGTAAAAACATGAGTGAAATTGTTGCATACGGAACGGCAGTTGTTGTGGAAAAGCTATAATGACGACATTTTTGGGGATAGGTATATATTTGATATTTCAAATTAGTATTGCTCTCGTTTGTATCTTACTTGGTTACTTTATATATGACAAACGATATAACCGCAATCATGGAAAGGAAGTTCCTAAAGGTTTTGAGGTAACGAATGAGGTGAATCTTGACCCTGTTACGGGTGGAAAAAAAAGAGTATATTATAATGCAGAAACAGGTGAACGATTTTATAGAAAAGAAAAGTAGTTTCACGAAATATCAAACCAAGTTGTACAAAAAAGGTACTGCGAATTGCAGTACCTTTTAATATGCTAATTAATTGTCTTTTTAACCTGCGATTTTGCTTTTTGTACTTCAAAACAGAACCCGTTACAATTTACCACTCCTTTTGTTTACGAAATATCAAGTGACTGGGGAATAGAGATTTCGGAATATATGAACCAAAAAACGTGTGCCGAATCAAAAGAGAAGCTAATTGAACTGTGTAAAATTATGGACAGTTACATTGATAAAGGTGATTATTTTGAACTGTATAGTTGTTGGGTCGGAGAAGAAGCTGATAAGCGGGAAGGTGAAATAACACTTCGGATCAATAACTTTGACATTGAACAGATAAAAATGCCTGAAAAAACGTTAGTGAGATTTGAAAAATGAGTTCTTCTTCAACTAACGTGGTGCTTTAGTTCAATAACAATTTTCAACAATCGGGCGCGATTCTGTAATAAGGATCAGCGCTTTTTTTCATTAAAGGGCCATATTATTGAATAAAGTGTATATAGAAAATTGTTATTGAATGAAGAGATTGTGAAAACTTTACTTAAACATCGCAGGTTAGTTGAAGAAGAATACGGTGAAAAATAGATATATTATTTATAAGGGTGAAGCTAATAACTTTCTATAGGTTATTTTTCTAGGACAGTTTTTCTTATTGGAGTGATATTCTAGATGGTAGGATAAGAAAGCGGATAGATCTATATATAGAACAAACAAGAGGGATTCTTCATTATGAAAAATTCCTTTTTTATGTGATTAAAGTAGCATCTTGAATTTTTAGAAAGCAAAAAAAAGTAAAAATAGTTGTTTAGCAAAAACGGAACAGCATCCCATTTTACAAATTGTTATAATGAATTCGCCATACAACAGAAGGTAGGGTAGTACATTGAATTATTATGATGACATTAAGCGGAGTATCAAATATATTGAAATGCACATTAAGGAAGACCTTAGCGCAAATGAGATTGCAAAACATGTCGGTTATTCTGTTTACCACTTTTGCAGAGTTTTTAGCTTGTATCAGGGAACCCCTCTTATGGATTATGTTCGTAAAAAAAGATTAGTTCAAGCTAGAGGAGAACTTCTATCTAACAGAAAAATCATTGACATCGCTTTTGATTATGGTTTTAAAACAGCAAGTGGATTTTCAAAAGCGTTTCGGAAAGAGTTTGGTTATAGTCCAACTGTCTATATTGCAAGAAACAATAGCTTGAACAGCGAAAATATACCGAAGATTGAATGGTGTAACATGAATCCTACCTTTACTAAAAAATCTGCTTTTAAGGTTGCTGGTTATGGAATCAAAACGAATATCTCAGCTGGGTATATGAAAGACGTTGCTGCATATTGGGATACTTATACTGGAGAAAATTTAGAGAGTAAAATGTATGAACAATTGAATCCACCAAAGCATGGAGAAGTTGGGATTTGCGTATCCTCGTCTGATGAAACTAATCTCACGTATTTGTTCGGCGTAATTGTAGATGATTATTTAAAGGTAACATCCGATATGATGACATTTGATGTTCCAGAAGCGGAATATGCAGTTTTCACAACTCCACCTGTTAACAATGTTGCAACAGCAGCAACATACGATGCAGACCCATTATCAGTAGTTGTAAAGGCAACATGGAAATATATTTTTGAAGAATGGTTTCAAGACTGTGAATATGTTTTTGATGAAACAAAAATAGACTTTGAATTTTACGATGAACGATGTCATGGTCTAGAAAATGCAGTAATGGAAATTTATGTACCAATAAAAAAGAAATCAAAAGTTTTGATTAATAAAATTGAGGTGCGACAGGCTTAATAATTCAATTAAAGTTATTCAAATATAATCTCGGAGGAAATAAAATGTTTAGTTATTATGGTGCATTATGTACGGAGGTTTATGATTTTACCAAACCCGTGGGGTATTCAATTGACGGTGATATTGAATACTACCTAGAACGATTAAAAACTTGTAAAGGAAGAGTTCTAGAAGCAGCAGTTGGATCAGGTCGTTTTATTATTCCATTGCTAGAGGCAGGATATATTGTTGATGGGATTGATTATTCTCCTGAAATGTTAAAATCTTGTCAAGAACGTTGTGAAGAACGAGGATATAAGCCGAATTTGTATGAAGCGAATTTAAAGGAATTTTCGTTGCCGTCAAATTACGAAGCTATTATTATCCCTACTGGTTCTTTTTGTTTGATTGAAAATCGAGAAGATTCTTTAGACGCATTAAAATGTTTTTATAAGCATCTTGTTTCAGGAGGTCGTTTAATTGTTGATCTTGAATTACCGTATGGTTGGAAAACAGGAGAGATCTCCACTTCAACATTTTCACTACCAAGTGGCGACGGGATTACGATGGAAAGCAAGTCGATGGAAATTGATTGGCTAAATCAAGTAACTGTATCCTATATAAAATATGAAAAGTGGAGAAAAGGAAAGTTGATTGAAACTGAATTACAAAAATTTGCAATGCGTTGGTATGGTATTGAAGAGTTCAAACTCATTTTAGAAAGTATTGGTTTTTCTGATATCTCATGTTCAGCTGATTATAATTATAAGAAGCAACCATCAAATGCGAGTCAAATCATTACATTTGAAGCAATACGTAAATAATATGATGGCAAAGTTACAAAGCTTTAGGTGTGTAAAAGAATTGAGCGTTATTTTTCGCTCAGTTCTTTTATTTAAATAAATCGAAAAAAATCATATCTTATATATACAGCACTTTTTATTAAGGGTTTTCTTATTGGAATCCCAACTAAAAGGAACTTTCTTTCTATCTTTAGCAATCGGGCCATTTAATTGAATAACTTCCTTAAGGAATTTTATGTAGTTATGTTGAAATATAAGTTGGATTCTAAAGTTATGTATTCAAACCGTGGACAGTTTGCTTTGATAAATACATTTGTTATAGATGTAAATCAAAAAGATCGAAAGTATTTTATCTCACCAATAGATGATATAACCTAAAGGCAGACCTATTTGTCTGCCAATTTTTTTTTATTTTTTTGTAACGAAACTTACATTACTTAGTCTTAACTATGAAGGGAGGTAGAAATGTGACGGAGTTTGAAGATATTTATAATCAATACTTTCGAGATGTTTACTCGTTTGTATTAATGCTAAGCCGAAATGAAAAAATTGCAGAAGAAATAACACAAGAAACATTTTTCAAGGCTTTAAAAAATATTGATAAATTCAAGGGCAATTGCAAACTCAATGTTTGGCTTTGTCAAATAGCAAAAAATACATACTTTACCTATCTCAACAAACAAAAGCGTTTTGATACAGATGATGAACCTGAACAAATAACTGAGAATAGTGTTGAAGCAATGTTGCTGAAAAAAGAAGAGAGTTTCCGTTTACATAAGGTAGTGCATCGCTTAGAAGAGCCTTATAAAGAAGTTTTTACGCTAAGAGTATTTGGTGAACTTTCCTTTAAACAAATAAGCGAACTTTTTGAGAGAACAGAAAGTTGGGCGAGAGTCATATTTCATCGAGCTAAAGGTAAAATTCAAGATGTACTAAAGGAGGAATTGAAATGAGTAAGGCATCCTGTGATATCGTGAAAGATTTACTTCCGTTGTATTATGACAACGTATGCAGTGGTGATAGTAAAAGAATGGTAGAAGAACACCTTGTTGACTGTCAAAGTTGTAAAATAGAATTAGATAGATTAAAAGTTGATTTTAAATTACCGGAAGAGGAAATCGAGATAATTAGAAAAGATAGTAATGTTATAAAGAATATTTCTTCTTTCTGGAATCGTTCAAAAGTAAAATCCTTTGCTATAGGCGTGATCATTTCTATAGTATTAGTTTCACTTATCTTTTTCGGCTATAATTATTTATTTCATTTGAATACAGTCAACGTTCCAACAAACGTCGTAGAAATATCGCAAGTAAGTCAATTGTCGGATGGCAAAATTGTTTATCATGTGGAAATAACAGATGGTTATGCTTTAAATGAAATCGTTTATGAGATGGATGATAACGGGAACTTTTATATGACCCCTGTAAGACCAATAATAAAGAAAAAAGCACACTCTCCATATGGATTGGCGAATGGTTATGATTTTTTTGATATTAAAAATATGGACTTGAATCCTAACGGTACAACGATAAAAGCGTTATATTACGGAACTCCAGAGGATAATATTTTAGTTTGGAAAGAAGGTATGGACTTGCCTCAAGCAAGCGAAGAAATAGAAAATATGTTTCACTTTGAATGAATATAGGTTGCTTTCTTCTTGAATTAACGAAGACTTTAGTCAAATAACGTTCTTCAACAATCGGGCGCTTTCCTGGAATATGGAAAGTGTTTTTTTTCATTAAAGGGCCATTTAATTGAATAAAATACAAGAATAAATTGGACGTGGGGATTGTGAAGAAAAGTACTTAAACTAACTGAGCAGTTTAGTTGAATAAACGCAGGTGCTTTTGTATTTTAATTTCAAATAAAGGGAATTAGTGTTAATATTAAAATGAAGTATCAATAATCTGAATAGTAATAGTACAACTGATATTAAGGTGGAGGTATAACTTATGAAATATATAAAAGGCTTATATGTATCACTCGCACTAATGATGTTAGTTATTTTGGTAAACACAACAATATTTGATGATGAATATTCAGGGATTGCTATGTTCGTTTGTTTAGGCATATTTATAATAGGAACAGCATTTTTTATAAATACCAAACAATTAAAAAATTATGATGTGTAAAGCTAGTTGCTAAACTAACGGGTGCTTTCCTTGAAGATCAAAGAGCTGTTTTAGACAGTTCTTTTTTCTTATTGTACTAACGAAGCAGCATTCCTGTTTGAAGGATGTTCGAGGTCTTGAAAGAAAAAGAGCCCTCTAGTATGATGCATGAGTGTCAACGACCATTGACCCATCATCAAACAAGGAGGACTCCTTTATGCATTCTAAATGGAATAATAAA
>NZ_JBIWEY010000062.1:0-9692 GCF_044762775.1 Lysinibacillus sp. NPDC096418 | reverse complement strand
AAGCGTACCCATCAAATGACAATGTATTGAAGAACTAGAAAAGACTATATGTAAGATGCGGAGAAAAAATATTTTCACCACTTAAAAAAAGGGTCGAATCGTTGATATATCAACATTTATAGAGGGAGAATTAATAAACTTAACTCTTTATATTCACTATCCGAGCTCTACCAAAGGTGTCAAGTTTATATCTTTTTTTTTAAAACTCTGATTAGCGACATGTCCAACAAATGACGTGAAATCAATCGTAAAGGGTAGGCTCATTTTTTTGCTACTCTCTCTATATCACGCATTAAAGATGGCTTCTCAGCTATTAATAATGCTCACAATTCCCTTCCCACTATACAGAACAAACGTTTCCTGAATTATAACTTAAACTGCTACAGTTTTCTATGCATAACAAGATAAAAGTCAAAACACTTGAGAAATGCGAAAAGGACAAGGTGAAGAAAATCAAATATCTGAATGACATTAAAATGTTTGTGACAGACCGAGGTGTAAATTTGTTAATTTGAATCAACATTCACTGAGTATGATAGAATACCCGTATAACAATGACGTGAGGACAACTTTTTTTAACGTTACTTGAAAACGAACGTTGTTAAATCCATGTATGAAGCGAGAAAAATTAACTAATTGGGTTTAAGTGAAATTAGGATGCCAAACTTTTAATCGCGCTAAAAAGAGGACTATGTACAAATACTTTGCACAAGTCCGCTTTTTTATAAGACATGAAGAATGGCTGCATTTCCATTGAAAATACACCCTATTACATCATGCTTCCTCTTAAATGAAAATTCCTACAACAGTCGCAGTCAATACAGATGCCATTGTTGCGACAAATAACATTTTAAGACCGAACTTAGATACAACTGCTGCTTGCTTACTGTCGATTGCTTGTACAGTACCTAAAATGATTCCAATTGAGCTAAAGTTAGCAAATGATACTAAGAAAGCAGATACAACAGCTACTGTCTTAGCTGACAATGTTTCAATCATTGGTGAGAAGCCCATCATAGCTACAAACTCATTAGACACAATCTTAGTACCCATTACTCCACCTGCTTGTATCATCTCAGATGCTGGTACCCCCATCAACCAAGCTACAGGTGATAAAATATATCCTAAGATAGTTGTTAAATCCGTACCGAATAAACCATTAAGACCATAGTTAATCATAGCAATAAGTGAGATATAAGCAATCAACATAGCTCCTACAATACCTGCGACTTTCAAGCCATCAATTGCACCATTACCGATAGCCTCAAAAATTGAGTTATCGGTAATCATCTCATTAATATCAATCTTTTCACCTTCTCTAGCCCTTGCTGGAGCTACCATAGATGCAAGCAGTAGACCTGACATAACATTTAGAGGTAAAGCTACTAGAACATACTCAGCAGGAATCATTGTCATGTATGCACCTAGAATAGATGCAGATACTGATGTCATCGATGCGGTAGTAGCAATAAATAATCTGTTTCTATCCATTTTAGGGATATGATTTTTAACTGCGAGCAAAGCTCCTGTATCACCAAAGACACTAGATGCTACTGTAGAGAATGATTCTACAATTGGTAGACCTGTTACCCTTGCAATAAATCCTCCAATGTACTTAATCAAAATAGGCAATACTCGGATGTATGTTAAAACCGATAACAATGTAGAGGTAAATACAATCAACATCAATACTGAAATTAAGAATGGTACTGTATCCTGCTGAAAAGCAAAGCCTTCAAATACAAACATGATACCCTCATTACCAAACTCCATTATCTTAGAAAAGCCTTTAGCAATACCTGTCAGGATCTTGCCGCCAATGGATGTGTTTAGCATTATCCAAGCAGTAATTAACTGAGCTACAAAGAGGATACCTACTGCTCTAAAGTTGATATTCTTCTTATCATTGGACAGCAAGTATGCTGTACCAACCAATAAAATAACTGAAAGAATAGCTGTTAAAAAAGCCATTATTTAATCCCCATTTCTGATAATTTTTCTTTTACTCCTAGCTCTTCATCCTAGGTTTTTTTTCACAATATCAACTTTATCCGTATTAATGATTAGGACATCATTTGCATTGTAATGATTTATCAATCACACATTATAGGCTGACCAAAACAGCCTATAATATTCATCTAATCCTTCATCACCCTCAAATTCTCTACCTTTTATACTAATTCTGTGGAAAACAGCATCCAAGCTACTTTAAAGGGAATTATCAAATTTAGAGTAGCTCATGCCTTTTTGACTGGTAAACGTACGTTTAGAAGAGATTGCTCAAATTTCGAAAGTTAGACCATTATGCCAATTTGAAAAGCGAGGTATTTGATAATTAAATTTCAGAATACCTCCCACTATGAAATGATATGGATTTATTCAGGGACCTACTGATTGATGATTATTTTTTTCTCTCTATACCACACATAACGAAATAAGAGATTTAACTAGAAAATATTATATTAAGCTAGCTAAAATACGCACTATAATGATAAAATAAAAATATAAAGGGAGATGATTACATGGGGAAATTAAGTAAACGTAATATACTTTGGATTGTACCAATCGGGATATTAGGTATTTTTTGGTACTTCTATGGCCCACAAAAGGATATTACCGAAAATGAATACATTACATATGTTAAAAACTATTCTGTAGAAAATAGTAGCCAATCATTGGAGAAATCATTTGAATCGTCGTGTAAAAATCCTTATTGGGTATACTTCGAAACACAAAAAGGACAGGATGTTGTTGAATTTGAAGGTGAATGCCCGATTAACGATAAAAACGAAAAGGTGAATGTTCAATTTTTAGTAGACCGTGATATGACAAACGTGAGACATGGCGCAATGCTCGTAGATAGTGTCCTGCAAGAGGAAGCTGATCGCGACGAGTTTATCGTTGCACTAACAAAATAAAAAAGAACATCATCTTACTAGACAAATTAATCTTTGTCTGTGAGATGATGTTTTTTTCTTAACACGTACCTCTTCATTTTTTGGCTCGAGAATCGCTTTTCTTTTCAGAAAACTATCTCCTGAGAATACTTTATTAACATAAAAAAAACACATTGGTTAAATGCGAACCAATGCATTTTTTATAATTTTATTGAATTCGTAGCATCTTTTGTTAAAAAGGATTTAAAGGATTACACCTGAAAAATCCCCTTTTAATACTTCTTTTTCATTTTGATTTTTGCATAAAAAGGTTGTAATAATAGCTGTGCGATTATTTTCTTGTTTTTCATATTTCTCAATTTTCACTTCACAAATGATGGTGTCACCCGTAAATACAGGTCTTAAAAATTCAAAATTCATATTACGGGCCATTACGCTATAATCTCCACCTACTTTTGTAGGTAAAGTTGCCGTTAGTAAGCCTTGAATGACAAGTCTTCCTTGTTCATCTGGGGTTGTATGATGGATTCCCTCATCTCCTGATAGTTCTGTAAATAATTCAACATCCCTTACTGTAAAAGTCCGTTCAAACTTAATGGTTTCTCCTACTTTTAATGGCATATAAATCCCCCGTTTTTAATTATTTTAGAACGTCTTGAATTCCCCATTCATTCGGCTTTATGTTCTTATCGATCCAATCTTTATGTGGTGCTTTATAGGACGTAGATGCGATTAAATGATTATTACGCCAGCTTGCTGCTCCAGAACGAATCATTTCGTCAAGCAAGATTTGAATAAACTCTTCTGGCTGAAGCTGAAAAGAGTTACGTGCAAAATCTTGAAACCATCCACACTTTAGTAGGTAGCTATTGACCTCATCTTTTGACAATCCATTTTTAATAATTAATGTGAATGAAAATATTCTCTTGCAAGCATGCCACGCAACCTTTTCTGGCATACTGATCCATTTTTCAAACCGCTCCCGGGCAGCATCAATAGCATCTAAAGGATTGTCTATTTTAGGTCCATGTCCTGAATATGCCTGCTGAATCTTGAGCGTGGATAATAGATCCAAACTTTCTAACGATCGTTGGATAGATGAAACACCTTCTCGAAAGATATTTAACCAACCGATATCATTTTTATGAAAGAGGTCTCCGCAAATTAATATCCCTTCTTCAGGTTCATATAAAGAAATATGCCCTAATGTATGGCCCGGTGTGTGCAAGACTCTCAAGATTCTACTTCCAGTATGAATCTCATCATTATCAGAGAGCTTTGTGTCGACTTGATATGGTTCTACAGGTTGATCTAACCATTCTGCACTACAAGCTTCAGGGTCACAAGTATTAATTAAATTGGCATCCCATTTATGAGCAGCAATCGTAACACCATAATTTTTTTGGAAATGAAAATTACCTCCTACATGGTCACTATGATAGTGCGTGTTCACAATAAGGTGTAATTCTTCAGGTGTAACACCTACCGACCTAACTAACTCCTCTGTTTCTTTCACATCACTCCCAAAACCAGTATCAATTAGGATGGGTAGCTGATCCTTAATAAGAATCATGTTTGCACTAGGAAATTTTCTTTCAAAGAAAATCATACTGGATTTTTTCATAAGCTATTCCTCCTATGTTTAATATACTAAACACATATGATTGAGCGTTCGATCAATTAAATTTTATGCAATTCCAGAAAAAATTTAACTAGGTATTTATTGATAAAAACCTGCGACATTTTTTAGAAAAAAACCGTACATTTCATCTCCAAATTCTCCCCTCCCACCAGTTCAATTGCACCTTATATTTCCACAATCTAACACTAACAAGGACTTACATTGACTGTTTTCGTCATGTGCTTTCCTATCCTTTTCTAATAAAATACTAGTAAGTTTTATATTATCACAAAATTCAAATTATTAGTTATTAACCCGATTTCATTTTATGTATTGCTACAACAAAAGTATGATCACTATAAACTTAGGGGAATCAAAAATTTTAGTAGCATATAGAGAATCGTTTAAAGATTCTATGAGGACATATGGTTTACTAGACGAAGAGACCGTAAAACAAATGATTAAAGAAGACGATCGTAAACTTTTGCTTAACAATAAAATTGATTAAAGAAATGAAAGCTAATACTCCCATAAAAATAGCCTGCCAATTTACTGCGGCAGGCTTAAACAATCTTATTTAACTTGAATCAAGTTCACTTTTAAATCAAAATTATATTTTTTATTAATTTTGCTTGCAATCGTCTCTAAGAACGATTTAACAGTCATGTTTTCAACTTCTCTTGTGTACCATGCAAGTTTCGCCCCATAATTCTTTTTATTATAACGGACTTCTAGTGGCCAAAAATTACCTGTGGCATACGTATAGTCAAATTTAACGAATAATTCTTTTCCATCAGGACATTCCATAATAACATTATATAAAGGATTTTTTCTTTCTCGCTCAAACTTTACTTTTCTAATTTTGGTTAACACGAATCTCATCCCCTTTATCTACAACATTCGACAAAAGTTTGGATTTTCCTTTAATTATTAGAAGTTAATAAGAACTAATCGTAATCATACGTTCCTAAAAAGTAATTCTTTATTATAATTTAGATTATTGTCTATTGCTTTTGATGTCTTTTCTAATGTATCACATTCACTAGGTAATTAAGCTTTCCTAGGTATACATAATTCTTTATAATTACATCTCAAACATTGCCATCCCTCAGATGTTCGCTCAAAATCTTCAAAATCGACTGGTTCATTCGAGAAAATGTCTGCTTGGTATTTCTTCATTTCTAGTACACTACGTTTAAATATATGCATGATGTTTTCAATATCAAACTGTGTAAGCACATATTTTTTCCGCTGTCCAGTTTTCAAATACTCATTGTAAACCTCGATTTTTTCAAACGGAACTCGATATTTTTGTTGTACATAATACGCATACAATGCTAATTGTTGACGGTCATCGTCAGACTCACCGCCCGTTTTCCAGTCAATAATGATCCATTTGTCAGCTAGTTCATCATAATAATGAAAATCCATCACGACAAATACTTGTGTCTCGTTTATTTTCATCGTACGAAATTGCTCTGGTTCACCTATTCTTAATGAGCCTTTACTAGCAGTAATTTGCTGAAAGGTTTCACTATGCAAAAAGTTCTCAAAGATTGTTTGCATTCTTTCTTTGTAGTCTGTCACTATTATTGGATCAAGCTTACCTTCATAGTAAATTTCTTGCATCATATAATATTTATTTGGCTTTTGCATCCATGAATCTCGGTGACGTGTCGAGTCAATAAATGCCGCATTAAGCTGTCCACGCGCCCTATTCACCATCTCTGCCACAGTAGGCACTTCCTTCGTTTGCAAATAATGGACAATTGATTGTTCGATAATATGATGGACAATTTGCCCGAATAAAATAGGCATTGACTGAAGCTTTTTCAAGCGATAGACATGCTGATGGAAAGGTTCCACATTATAACTTAGCCAGCCATTATGTGAAAAATAATAGTCATAGCCATACTTTCTCGCACAGCTTGCTAATGTTTTTTGACGTGAAAACGACCAAGAAAATGCAGGATATGGTGTTATTTCAAACATTAAAAGACCCTCCTAAAGTTGAGAGATGAAATCATAGATTAATTGTAGCATCAGCACAATCGTTACAAGACGTAATAAGATCTTTACCTGCGCGGCATTTACTTTTCGTGCAAGTACAATGCCAATTTGCGCACCAATAATTGAACCTGCCATTAATGCCAGTGTCATTGGCCACATAATCTTCCCTGAAGCAATATATGTTACTGCAGCTCCAGCGCACATAGCAAATACACCTACACGCGATAGACCAACTGCCTTGATGTACGATATTTTCTCATATGCATACATATAAAGCGCAAGCGTACTACTACCTGGACCAAACATACCATCATAAATCCCGATACCTAACAAAATTGAGCCATTTTTTCTGTTCATTGTAAAGTTTGCTAGATCTCCAAAATCAGCCCCGCCGATATAAGACATAACGAGTGCAAAACCAAGTAAGACAATTGCGATTAATGTTAAAGTTTGACTGCTCATAAACGAGGCAAATAAACCACCAAGAGTCCCCCCTATAAGGGATACGAAAAGCACAGACCGTAACTCACTCCAAGAAATTTCCTTACGTCTAAATATTGAGTAAAAGCTCGAAAATGCACTCACCATATTGGAAACTTTATTGGCACCAATTGCAGAGTGTACAGGTACACCCATGAGCATCATTGTTGGTAACGTAATAAGTCCGCCCCCTCCAACTAATGTGCCAATCAAATTTCCCGCCAAACCAATGAATAAAAACAGTAATAAGTCCATCAAATCCTTCTTCCTTCAAACACAGTCTCTTTATCTTATGGTACAGTATAACAGAATACGATTTATGAAAGTCTTTTAAGTTATGAGGTGATTCTATGAATAAACTACAAAAAACGCCTACACCCCTATTTTGCAAGCGTCTGACAATGATTGTCGCTACAATTTTTTTGGCGGCCATTACAGCGACGATAATCCAATACAGTAAGCTACCAACTTCCATTCCTGTACTACAAAGCTTTAATAGCGGTGACGCACAGTTTGGACCAAAAATCGCGATTTTTTATCTTCCATTTGTCGCACTTATGATTTTTCTAATGTTGCACTATTTAGAGATCAAAGCCGGTTATCCGGTACCTCGAAAAAATAAAGAAATGCAATCACATGTACAACGACAAAATGCGATCATGACATTTTGTTTGATCAAAAATGCAATCTTGCTTTATTTTACATATTCTCTATGGAACGACCTTGCTATGGCATTAGGACGTGAGCGTATTTTACAGCAATGGCATGCATACCTTTTTCTGTTTATCTTATTCCTCATTTTTGTGTGGGGTATATTACGTGGTGTTTTACTAGGTAGAAATGAAAAACTCAAAAAAAGCTAGTAGCACCCTCGTGCACTAGCTTTTTTCCATTTCCAGTTTCATTTTTTCAAATGTATGTATCAGTAAATACTTTTGCACGCCACGCGCAACATCAATGCTTTCTTTCATAAAACGATTGAAGGCCTTTTCATCCTTGA
This sequence comes from Lysinibacillus sp. NPDC096418, assembly GCF_044762775.1. Taxonomy (NCBI): domain Bacteria; kingdom Bacillati; phylum Bacillota; class Bacilli; order Caryophanales; family Bacillaceae; genus Lysinibacillus; species Lysinibacillus sp. NPDC096418. The sequence continues at coordinate 1,684 of NZ_JBIWEY010000062.1, read as the reverse complement.
CAGTGTGCGCGTAAATCGCTTCAATCGCAGGCTGCATCCACGGATGTGTTAGTTTGTCACTGTGCATGTCTGCAGTTCTTCCTTCGAGTGCTGCAATATAGCAAAATGCATAACTTGATAGTGGTTCTTTCTGTATTTTTCCCGCCGCATCCTTCGCTACCAGTAAATTTTGTTCAAGTAACGCCTTGATGAAGACATAATTGTACTTAATCGCAGGCTGCTTGTACTTTCCTATAAGATCGTCGAGTATTTGTAGCTGTTCTTCTTCCGTCCCGTATGCATTTGCATAAAGATACGCAAAGAAAGGTTGCTTTTTTTCCTTCTTCACAAGTCGATCAACCTGCTGCATATTATTAGTTCGATATAATATATGTATATGACGATAGATTACTGCTATTACAATGAGTGCAAAAAATCCAAGCGCAACAGACAAGCGCACGCCTGCAAGAGATAATGCAATTGCCAGAATCATGATCATCAAATAAAAAAATGTAAGCTTAAGTATCCTCATAAATCCTCCTACTTCATTTTCTTAATCATTCTTCGAGAAAAAATAAAGCCTGTCCCTATAAAGAAAAGAAGCGCCATAAATTTCATCAACGGAATGACAAAGACCTTACTAATGACTACCACAACAATAATATAGTATACCATCATTACAAGTAAAAACAATTTGTACTTATTCAACTGACTTTTTTCCTTCTTTCAATGCCGCTTCAATTGCAGCAAGCGCTTTTGGCCCCATACCATGTAAATCTTTTAACGTTGCTAAATCCACCTGCGCTAATTGTTTTAGTTCTGTATAACCTGCCGCATTCAGCGCACGGATCGCTGGTTTTGCCACACCTTTCGGCCACTCTGTCATTTACCTTCTTCCTTTCTTTTTTTGATGATTTCTATACTCAGTTCCGAAAATGCCAACTACTAAAATCAATAATGATACCAAATGATAATCTGTAAAAAACGTAGTAAAAGCCAAACCATAATGTCGACAAATCGCTGTAATTATGCGCCCTACTAGCATGACGAAACCGAGTATTAGGAACCCTCGAAAAACCTTATCAATACTTCTCAAACTTAAACACCTCTGCACTTATTATGCAAGTGAGTACGATGAAATGCAAATGGTGAACGTAAAAATCGTCTTTATAAACAGGTACTAATTCATAAAATTATCCGTTCTGACAAGGCTAGTTAAATCAAACTAAAGCTCATTTAACAATACCAACAGAACAGCAATTATATTTACTATCCCCAACAGCACTATTTTCATTTTTGTCTTCATACATAATATTCTTCAGCTTAATGTCTGGTTCCACAGAACTCCCTTATAAATCTATCTGAAAGTTGTCTTGACATCACCACTTGTAGTAACCAGATCTAGCAAATATTCCCTCTTACTCATTTCTTACAAAAATCTTAATATATATTGTTGCATTTATATTAAGGCTATTTTTGTATAGAGTGTTGCTCCATTAATTAGTATTAGTCTTGGCCCAAGATACCAGGTATTCAAGAGGTTCTAAACTCATTCTGGGGTACCACCAGCAAAACGCAGATTTACAACGTTAAGGAAATACAAATATTAAAGGTTCTAAATCAAATGTTGGGGTGCTGTAAATTTACAGCACCTTAACCCAAATGAACCCCGATTTCTTTATACTTTAAATTTAATAAGATTTTT
>NZ_JBIWEY010000061.1:0-12100 GCF_044762775.1 Lysinibacillus sp. NPDC096418 | reverse complement strand
GGGGAAGCCCCCAACTACCATCGGCGCTAAAGAGCTTAACTTCCGTGTTCGGTATGGGAACGGGTGTGACCTCTTTGCCATCATCACTAGACTATGTATTTCGTTTTGAAGTTTTTAACCTGTCCTTCAAGACAAGAATTATTATATAACGTTATATTGGATTGCGCAACACTTTTATATAAAAAAAAGAAATTATTTTATTTTCGAAGTTTTTCTTATCATAGAAGAGAATTAATTGCCCTATTAATCATTATAGCAATTGTTTTTTCAAAAGAAAACAATTAAATTACAACCTCTTAATAAAAGTAGTTTAGCCTGCTATTTCATACTAGGTTAACTTATGTATTACATTCTATAGATAATATCTAATCGGCAGCTCATTCAAATAATCTCTTTTCAAAAATTACAAAACACATTTGTCTGCAAAGTTATATTTGATGAACATTTCATTATTTGCGACGAAAGCTCGAGCGAAACATAGCAGGAGAATCACGTACGAGACGTAAGACGCAACAAACCGCGCATAGCAAGGGTTGCGGCTTACGCTAAGCCTTCTAAAAGCAACTTCTTGAGCGCAAAATCCTTCAGGTCTATTTTATAAGAGAATTTATTGGAAAATACTTTTTCAGTGCCTCTCACTAATCCCTTAAAAGTCACCGCCTCCGTTCCATGTACTTACCTAAATTGGGGATTTCAAGTCAGGTACATGTTTTGATAATGACCTACAGTTTATACATTAGAAAGTCCCTCTATTAATCTATCAATTTCTTCGAAAGAAGTTGTTGGACCAAATGAAATTCTAAAAAATTGACGTGCTTCTTCCATTGTATACCTCATCGATAAAATAGCTTTTGTTCCAGACTCACTTTTAATATCACACGCACTCCCTGTAGAAATACATATTCCGGCCTCATTTAACTTTAATAATACATATTGCCCTTCGACCTTCTCCATCAATAATCCACATATATTCGGTAGTTGCTCAGCTGAATTAATGATGCGACAAGTTTGTGGCAAATTTTTTCGTAAGTATTGGCGTAACGCTTCATAATGTTGACGCTCATACTGAAAAGCTTCAATTGCAGCGCTAAATGCGACAATAGCAGGTGTATCTAATGTACCGCCTCGTAAACCACGTTCATGTGTGACGCCGGGCGTTAATGCGGGAACACGAATCTTTGGATTTATGTATACAGCTCCACAACCTTTAGGCCCTCCAATTTTATGAGCAGAGACAGTCATAGCATCCACCTGTTCAGAAAATGGCTGTGTTGACAGTTTACAAAATGACTGTACACAATCTACATGAAAAAAGACGTTCGCTTTCTTGGCGATATCAGCCATTTCTGCCACGGGTTGAATAGAACCAATTTCTGAATTGACGTGTTGAATCGTAATAAGTACGGTATCTTCCCGTATAGCTTCGGTTAGTTGTACTACATTCACACAGCCATTTTCCTGTAGTGGAAGCTTTGTCACAACATACCCTATTTTCTCAAGCGTGTTTAGCGCTGCATGAACGGATGTATGCTCTGCTTGCGATGTAATAATGTGCTTACCTTTTTTAGAAGCCATAGCGACCGACAAAATGGCTAACAAATTCCCTTCTGTCCCGCTTCCTGTAAAAATCACACCATCACTACTAACACCAAGCTTCTTTGCAACAACCTCTCTTGCCAACTCAACAAAATAACTTGCTTGTCCCCCCGCATCGTGAAGGCTTGCACTATTACCATAATAACGCTGTGCTACTTCACAATAAGCCTGCAATGCTTCAGGAGACATTGGTGATGTCGATGCATAATCCAAATAAATCATCGTATCTCTTCCTTTCTAGTAATATCAGGTCTTGTTTTCTCTTTTATTTTATGTAAAGATATGTGTCAAGACAACTGTAAAGAAGGTAAAGCTATGGATGTAAAGACAGATGTTCTCATTATAGGTAGTGGTATAGCTGCTCTACAAGCAGCTCGACTACTCGGACAGCAGTTTCATATACAGATTGTAACCAAGTCATCTGTTTATATGAGCAGTTCTTATCGTGCACAAGGAGGCATTGCCGCGGTCACCAACCGCGAAGATCAAACAAGCATTCATATTACAGATACACTAATTGCCGGTGTACATCATCATGAAAAGCAACATGTTGAAACATTAATAGAAGACGGCTCAAAAATTATGCAGCAATTTATATCAGATGGACTTCCTATCGATCGTCAACCTTCTGGTGAACCTTCTCTAGGTTTAGAAGGTGCACATAGTCAACAGCGTATCATACACGCTGGCGGAGATCGCACCGGTAAAATATTTATCGATTATTTACTCAAGCAACTTCCCCCTAACGTCGTTATCAATTCTTATGAAATGGCCTATGAATTACTACTGAATACAAATGGTGCCTGCATCGGCGTACTCACGAAAGACCAACATGACACAAAGCGTTATTTTGCACATCATGTCATTCTAGCAACTGGTGGTGCGGGGGCCCTCTATTCTTGTACCTCCAATTATGAGACAAATACCGGAGATGGCATTGCGCTAGCATATCGTGCAGGTGCTGCGATAAGTGATATGGAATTTATGCAATTTCATCCAAGCTTACTATGGTGTAATGGCGAGGCAAAAGGTCTCGTCTCTGAAGCTGTACGTGGGGCTGGTGGAGTTTTTGTCGATGAAGAGCGGCAACCAATTATGAAAGGTATCCATCCACAGCTTGATTTAGCGCCACGCCATATTACAGCACATACTTTATTTACAAAACGAGCTGCTGGGCAGGAAACGTACATCGATATTTCTAGTATTCAGTATTTTGAAAAAAAGTTCCCAACCATTACGAAGCTCTGTCGTGAAAATGGGGTTGACCCTGAAAATGGCTTAATTCCAGTTGCGCCCGGAAGTCATTTTTTGATGGGGGGCATTGTGGCTGATGATACAGGAAAAACTTCGATTCCAAATTTATATGCAGTTGGTGAAGTCGCATGTACGGGTGTGCATGGTGCAAATCGCTTAGCAAGTAACTCGTTACTAGAAGGCATTACATTTGGGCAAAAAATGGCTGAATCCATATTAAATGCTGGTTGCACGCAAAAAAACTTCATAATTGCTATAAGAGACTGTACACTGCCACTGCCCTCATTACTAACAAAAGAAACTTTACAACAGTTGATGATGCAAACATTAGGCATTGTTCGAAACCCGACCGACATGCAACAGTTTGTACAGCGCTTACCTACGTTGCAAATCTTACAGCACGTAAACCTAAAAGGACTCTACCAACAGGAACTTGAACTTTATATGATGCATGTCGTTGCCACGATCATGGCCCATGCTGCGATTACACGAACAGAATCACGCGGTGCCCATATTCGTAGTGATAAACCAAACAATGACGAGCAATGGCAACAACGATGGATAATTTTCGAAAATGGACGGACGAAAGTGAGGAATACATTATATGAACATCATCAAACTCGAGGAAATGCTGAAGCAATTTTTTAATGAGGATATCGGAGATGGAGACTTATCAAGTGAATTCATTTTTAGCGCTGAACAACAAGGCTCTTTTTCCTTTTATGCAAAAGAGGACGGCATTTTTTGCGGTGCACTAATTATTGAACATGGTTTTCACCTCCTCGACCGTACACTGAATATTACTCTGCACAAAAAAGATGGTGAATCTGTTATTGCTGGTGATGTCCTCGCGGTAATTGAAGGGCCACTACAAAAATTATTAATCGGAGAGCGTGTTATTTTAAACCTTGTTCAGCGAATGTCTGCCATTTCAACTGCTGCCAATTTAGCGGTATCCAAAACTAAAGGTACAAGTGCAAAGATTTGTGACACACGTAAAACAATACCTGGCTTACGAATGCTCGATAAATATGCCGTTCGAACAGGTGGTGCTTATAATCATCGAAGTGGTTTATACGATTCAATCATGCTAAAGGATAATCATATCGCCTTTGCAGGAAGCATTACAAAAGCTGTACAAGCAGCTCGTGCAAACATCGGTCATACCGTCAAAATAGAAGTCGAAATTGAAACAAAAGCCCAATTAGATGAAGCCATCGAAGCCGGTGCGGATATTATTATGTTTGACAACCGCACACCAGAAGAAATTCGGGCATGGCTTCCAACTGTCCCTGCGCACATTGCGACAGAAGCTTCAGGTGGTATTACACTCGAAAACCTAGATGCATACGCCGCTTCTGGCATCCAGTGGATTTCACTCGGTGCGATTACCCATTCAGTGAAAGCTTTCGATATTAGTGCACTTGTGCAAACGAAAGGAGCTCATTCCCTTGTCAATTACTAGTCTATTACAACAAGCCTCACTACTCCCAGAGCATTACAGATCATTAACTAGAGCTGATATGGAAGCTCGAATTATTGCCATCAAAAACAGATTAGGTAGTAAGCTTTTTATCCCTGGACATCATTATCAAAAAGATGAAGTCATTCAATTTGCCGACGCAACAGGTGATTCCTTACAACTTGCTCAATTATCTGCTGCAAATAATGAAGCCGAACACATCGTATTTTGCGGAGTACACTTTATGGCCGAAACAGCTGATATGTTAACGACTGATCAGCAACACGTTTACTTGCCCGATATGCGTGCAGGCTGTTCAATGGCTGATATGGCCGATATTTATCAAACAGAACAAGCTTGGCCAATTTTACAACAACTTTTTGGCGATACTATTATTCCGTTAACGTATGTCAACTCAACAGCAGCGATTAAAGCATTTACAGGACGACATGGCGGAGCTTGTGTCACGTCCTCTAACGCAAAAAGAATGGTGGAATGGGCATTTTCGCAAAAAGAGCGCATCTTCTTCTTACCTGATCAGCATTTAGGAAGAAACACTGCGTATGATTTAGGTGTGCCACTTGAAAATATGGCTGTCTGGAATCCACACACAAATACTCTTGAAACAGATCAGCCGCCAGAAAACATTCAGGTAATCTTATGGAAAGGACACTGCTCCGTTCATGAAGGCTTTACTGTGCAGCATACAGAAATCATTCGTCAAACATATCCCGATATGCGCATCATCGTGCATCCTGAATGTAGCCGCGAAGTTGTTGCTGCTGCGGATGATGCAGGCTCGACGAAATACATTATTGATACCATTAATAACTCACCAAGCGGATCAGCATGGGCGATCGGCACTGAGATGAATCTTGTGAATCGCATCATCAAGCAACACCCTGATAAACATATTATTTCTTTAAACGAAAACTTTTGTCCTTGTCTCACTATGAATAGAATCGACCTTCCACATCTGCTTTGGTCACTCGAAAGCATTGAACAAGGTCAGCCACATAACCGCATACAAGTTGATGCACACACAGCAGAAGAAGCACGCAGCTCCCTTGAAAGAATGCTTTCTAGAGGATAACTATTTTTCACAGATTAAAAGGTAGACTTGTTAATCAACTACTGACAAGTCTACCCTTTTTTGTACTCTACACTTATGTAGTAATTTAGCAATTTACTTAGCTGACTATTCATAATTTCTTCCCTTCCTACCTTCAGCATCTATACGCTAAAATCTATACAAAAAAATAAAAGCCGGACGAATATGAAAATACCCAGCCCAGCTTCAATTAACGATGTAGCAAGTTCTGAAAATAAATTCTATCTTCTAGACTTAGGATTCATAGCATCTTTTAGCCCTTCTCCAATAAAATTGATGGACAAGATTACTAATGTAATAGCGGTTGCAGGAGGTACCCACATCCAAATTTTATTGTATAGCACATCGGAGTTTCTTGCTTCCGATAACATATTCCCCCAACTTGGTGTATCTGCCGGGACACCAAAACCTAAAAAACTTAAAGCGGACTCCACGACAATCGTCACCGCTAATAATAAAGTAGCTTGTACAATAATCGTTGATGCAACGTTGGGTAATAAATGTTTCATAATTATTTTCACAGGTTTACCACCAATGGATTTAGCTGCTAAAATATATTCATTTTCTTTTTCTGCAAGGATTCTACTGCGTACAATACGTGCGACGCCGCCCCAATTTAAAAAAGCAATGACAATTATTAATGTCCATAGGCCCGAAACTTTGCCTGAAAGAATCGTATTTATAACAATAACAAATATAAGAAATGGGAACATTAATACAAAGTCAGTCAATCGCATAAGTATTTGTCCTATCCTACCCCCGAAGTACCCTGAAATAGCACCTACAGTTGTCCCTACCAAAACAATTAAAAACATCCCAGCTAATCCTATCGTTAATGACGATCTTCCCGCATAGAGCATCCGTGTAAAAACATCACGCCCATTTGTATCAGTACCTAGCCAATGCTCACTCGATGGAGGCAAGTTAATGTTCATGAGATCCACACGAACAATATCCTTTGACGTTATATAGGGTGCTAAAAACGACAGGATTATAACGATTAGTAGAAATATGAGGCTAATCATCGCTAACTTATTTTTAGTAAATTTTCTTCTTGCTATCACCCACGGGGAGGGGCTTTTCTTCGGTGTTTTTGGTGCTGAAACTTCTTTGTCCGTCATGATTACCACAGATTTCCCCTCCTTACTCTAATCTAATACGCGGGTCTACAATACCGTAAAGTAAATCTGCTATTAAATTCCCAAACAGTGTTAGGAATGAAAGGAGCATAGTAATCGACATCATTACCGCATAGTCTCTTCGTCCCACGGATTCTAAAAAAAGTGCACCTAATCCTGGATAAGTAAAAATTGTTTCTGTAATAACCGCTCCACTAATTAATGTAGCAATATCAAAACCAAGAAATGTTACAAGAGGAATAATTGAATTTCTCAATATATGCTTATTATAAATAGTCGATTCTTTCGTTCCTTTTGATCTTGCTGTCCTTACATAATCTTTTCTACTATTCTCGATAATGTCATTACGTAAAAATTGCGTATATGAAGCTGTCCCCATTAACCCTAAAACTAAAGCCGGCAGTAATACATGTTTCATTTTACTAATATAGTAATCCCATGTCCCCTCTTCTAGGCCAACACCTACTGAACCATTAAACGGGAACCACCCTAATTTAAAGGAGAAAAAGTAAATAGCAACAATTCCTGCTACGAAAGATGGAATTGCTAATGCTAAATAATTGTACGTTGAAATCAAATTATCACCAAGTGTATATGGTTTTCTACCCGCAAACATCCCCATTATAAAAGCAAATATATACGTTATGACTAAAGATGTTCCCACTAAAAATAATGTATTAGGAATACGTTGTGCGATGATTTCCGCTGCAGGTTTTTTATATGTCGTTGATTTGCCAAAATCGCCTTGTACAAAATCGGAAATCCATCGACCATATTGCACAATTATCGGATCGTTATAGCCTAATTTCTCTCTCATTTCAGCAATGTACGCTGGATTTGTATTGGATGGATCTATTTCTCCTGCAAACGCATCGCCTGGCATCATTTTTGCTAAGGTGAACACCACTAACGAAATAAGGAGTAATAATGGGATCATGCCAAGTAGTCTACGAAGTGTGTATTGAACCATGTGACATCTCCTTATCTATAAAGTTTTACTACTATCAGACACCCTTTTCTTAGACATCTGATAGTAGCAGTGATTAACTAGATTTTCTGTTATCTATTAGCAGCTTGCTCATACAATTTTTTTATAGTTTGCTTACTTAGTTACATACCATTTATGAACATCATTTTGGAAACCTACAGCGTTAATGTGAACACCCTCAAGACGTTTATTAATACCATATAAATCCAAGTTTTCCCATAATGGAATTGCAGGTACCTGCTCATTAAAATATTTTTGCCACTCAACATAAACATTTTTACGGTATTCTTTATCAAACGATTTTTCACTTAAGCCTTCGTCTATCAGTCGTTGGTTTTCCGCATCGACCCAACGGCCAAAATTCCACTCAGCATTATTTGCCCAAAGTCCAGATGGATCAGGATCTGAACCTGTACCCCAAGAACCGAAGAATGCTTCTAATGCCGCATCATCATTATCTTTCATTTCGTTATATAAGTTGAATTCAATTAACGTACCTGTTGCTAATTCTGTTTTCACGCCAATGTCATTCCAAGCTTGAATGATAGCTTGTGAACGGCCTTCAAAAGCAGCTGGACCAGCATAGTGACCGAATGAAATTTTAAATGGTTTGCCACTTGGATCTTCTACAAAGCCATCTCCGTCTTTATCCACGTAACTAGCTGAAGCTAATAGTTCTTTTGCCTTTTCCTGATTGAATTCATATTGGTTCAACTCGGCCTCATAAGCAGCTATCCAGAAAGTACGAGGAATCACTGTATTTGCAACCTCTGCCTTTCCTTCTAAGAAAGCATCGATCATTGCTGGACGGTTAATTGCATATAGTAAGGCTTGTCGCAATTCTTTCGATTTTAATTTATCAAAATCCGCTATATTTGTAAGTGAAGCTTTATCACGGTGACCAAATCGAAGCCCGATGTAAGAATAAGTTACACCCGTAGTTTCTTCAATACGCACATCTTCTAATGCTGATAGCTCTTTCACGGACTGTGGTCTAATTTCCATTATGTCAATATCACCATTTTGGAAAGCACCAGTTGCTAACGATGGATCGATAACCTTTATAATTACTCCATCAAGCAGTGGTTTTCCTTTCCAATAATCATCGAAACGTTCTAATTCAGTATATTCGCCGTCCACAACCTTCTTTACTTTAAAAGGTCCTAAACCTACAGGCGTTTCACGAACTTGCTTGGATTCTTCAAGATCTTTAACAGCAATGCCTTCATAATGTTTCTTTGGCATTGGACTAGGCCATAGATTCTCTAAATTATTTACTTTAACAGCCTCAAATGTAATTTTTACTGTGTGTGGGTCTACTACTTCAATTCCTTCGATTGAATCAGCTTTTCCCTCTTTTTTTGCTTTTGCCCCTTTAATGCCCTCCACATAATTGAAGCGTGGACCAATAAAATCTGGATGTGCCATTGTCTCTAAGGCAAATACCCAATCATCCACCGTTAATTCTTCGCCGTTGTGCCACTTTACACCTTTCTGAAGTGAAAACGTATAAGTTAGCTTGTCCTCACTAATTTCCCATGTTGCTAATTCAGGAACATATTCTAATTGATCATTTACTGTATATATTTCATCCAACATAAACTCTTGAATTTTGCTGTCAACAACACTTCCTGAATATGCAGGATCATATATACCTTCTGGTGCTGTGTCAGTTCCAAATGTTATGACACCACCTTCTTTAGGACCAGTGGACGTCTCTTTCTTTGGCTCTTCCTTGTCCTTCTCGCCTTCATTGTCAGTAGTAGTTGAACCACCGCTACAAGCTGCTAACACTAGTGTCATTAATAACATAAGCATGAATACCCATAATGCCGATTTCTTCATAAAATCCCCCCAATATTTTTAATGATTCAGAATATTACAGAGCCATCTTATTTAATATAAGTGACAAGCAACACTATGTCCCAGCTTCACCTCCTTTAAGGGTGGCTTGGATACTAAACATTCTGCCATAGCTTTAGAACATCTTGGATGAAAAGCACAACCTTGTGGAGGGTTCGCTGGACTAGGCACATCTCCTTCCAATACAATACGGCTGCTCTTTTTTCTCGGATCAGGTACTGGGATTGCAGAAATTAACGCCTGTGTATAAGGATGCATAGGTTCATCATAAATATTTTCTTTGTCAGCTATTTCAACAATATTACCTAAATACATAACGCCAATTCGATCACTCATATGTTTAACAACACTCAAGTCATGCGCAATAAATAAAAAAGTTAAATCAAACTCATCTTGCAACTCTTTTAATAGATTAAGAACTTGAGATTGAACAGATACATCTAATGCTGAAACTGGTTCATCGGCAATGATTAACTTCGGTCTAAGTGCTAATGCTCTCGCTATTCCTATTCTTTGACGCTGACCTCCTGAAAATTCATGTGCGTATTTGTAATAGGCATCCTCAGGCAACCCTACTTTTCTCAGTAGATCTACTACTTCATCTTTTAATGATTTTAGTGATTTATTATGAAAATTCATGATTGGTTCAGCTACGATACTCCCTACCATTTGCATTGGGTTTAATGATGCATAGGGATCTTGAAACACCATTTGAATATCTTTTCTTATTTCTCTTAATGATCTTCCTTTTAATGTTGTAATATCCTGACCATTGAATACTATTTGTCCGTCAGTCGGATTTAATAGCCTTAAAATTGTGCGTCCTGTTGTAGATTTTCCACAACCAGATTCTCCAACTAAGCCCAATGTTTCTCCGTTTTTTATCGCAAAAGATACATTATCAACGGCTTTTACATGTCCGACTGTATGTCTAAGTAATCCACCCTTAATTGGGTAATAGGTTTTTAAATTTTTCACTTCTAGTAAACTATCTTTATCTTGTTTGACCGTTGTATAATCCATCCTGTCATCTCACTCCCTCTCTAATATCACTACTTTTGTACAGTAAACATGCAACATCATGATCTAAGTCTATAGTCTCAAGCCACGGCGTGACAGTACTACACTCCGTCATCGCAGATGGGCATCGGTCAACAAATCGGCAGCCTGTCTTAGGCATATTTTTTAAAGATGGAACAATTCCCTGGATGGTAGCTAGCTCTTCAACTTCCTTATCTATCCTTGGAATTGATGCCATTAATAGCTTTGTATATGGATGCTTCGGGTTATAGAACAAGTTATCAACATTAGTTCGCTCTACAATTTTCCCCGCATACATCACAATTACTTCATCACACATTTCTGCAACTACGCCTAAATCGTGTGTGATTAAAATAATGGACATGTCATTCTTTTCTTGTATGCTCTTGAGTAATTCAAGTATTTGAGCTTGTACCGTAACATCAAGTGCCGTAGTAGGTTCATCTGCAATTAGTAACTTGGGTTGACAGGCAATCGCAATGGCAATCATCACTCGTTGTCTCATTCCGCCTGACAATTGATGAGGGTATTCTTCAACGATTTTTTCCGGTCTAGAGATCCCTACGCTCTTTAATAAATCGATTGCCTTATTTCTAGCTTCTTTCTTGGTAATATTGCTATGATTCAGCATGACCTCTTCTATCTGAAATCCAATTGTAAATACTGGATTTAATGACGTCATTGGCTCCTGAAATATCATACTAATATCTTTACCTCTTATTTTATTCATTTCATCGTTGGAATTATTCTCTATATTTTTTCCTTGGAATTTTATTTCACCGTCTGTAATTTGTCCTATTCCCATTGGAAGTAGTTTCATGATTGAAAGTGACATCACACTCTTGCCGCACCCAGATTCGCCAACTACACCAATAATCTGGCGTGGCTTAACTGAAAATGATACATCATCAACCGCATGATATATTTCCCCCTCAATATCAAACCCTGTTTTCAGATTTACTACTTCAAGCATCAAATTCATCAAACTCCCCCTTTATGTATTGTAGTGACCTTTCAATATTCTGATTTTTCTATAAATTAAAGATGTTATTTCGGTTAATACTATTACAATTATTACATTTTTGCAATTTATATCAATTTTATGTTTCTATATTTGTAGATTCGATGTACATTATTTATTACATATATATTCTAAATAATAATTTTATATTTACTTAATTCCTGATAAAAGCTAAACCGGCTCTATTTGCTATACAAAAAAATGAATAATGGTTCACTTTTAAATTTCGTAAATAAACTTTAAAATAAACTAATTTTCGTATATATAAAACAAAAGCCAATTCTTATTGATTTAGAATTGGCTTTTGTACTATATTAGCAATAATCCTTTATTTAAATGTACATCCATTAATCCTCTCAATTAATTGATATCCCTAGACTGTATTTCAAAAGTGCAACATCTAGATTTCCCCTTATTCAGAGTTAATCAACCTATTGAGAAAAGAAATCCTAACACCTTTCATGCTACTAAAAAGTATAATAGAATCAAAAAAGCACAGAAGATGTTTTTCAACGTCTTCTGTGCTTTATGTATGACCCCTACGGGATTCGAACCCGTGTTACCGCCGTGAAAGGGCGGTGTCTTAACCGCTTGACCAAGGGGCCAATCTATAGTGGCGGAGAAG
>NZ_JBIWEY010000060.1:0-12511 GCF_044762775.1 Lysinibacillus sp. NPDC096418 | reverse complement strand
ATATTTAGTATAACGAGATTTTTTTGTGAAATGAACAAAAAACCCCGAATAGGGTCACTTTTTAAAGTGTCCACTATTCGGGGTTCAGTTCATAAAGGTGAATACTTGGTCTTTTTCGTTTATTTAGTTGCGCTCATTTACTTATTCGAATTGTACAACACTACCACATGGTCAGTATTCTAATTAGTTTTGTTTACATTTTTGGAGCTTCCATTCCAAAGTTAGTCCATTCCTCTTTTGATGGGCCATAGATACCTGGAACGGTTAATCCTGTTTGTCGCATAAGTACCGTCATCTGCCCTCGGTGGTGACTTTGATGTTGAAGTAAAAACGTTAATAGGGACCCTATAGGTATTTGTTTACCCAAAAAGGAAACTTGCTCCTCTAATGTACTATCATTCCATTGAGTTTTTATCGCTTTCACAAACGCTTCATTAGCCTGCTTATAATTGACTGCGATAGTCTGAGCTGAATCCGGAACAGGCCAATCCTCTGCTTGTGCTTCAAAACTTAAGTTTGTATTAGAAGCAATAATATATATGGATGCGACCGTATGCCAAGCAATGCGCCCTAAAGTCCAATTCTGTGATGTAATTTCCTGTTTAAGTGACTCATCCGTTAGATTATTAAGTAGTCTTTGTGTAGTTTCAGCTTCGTACTCCCAAGATTGAAAAAAGTGCTGTAAAGTACAGAACATAACATCCCCTCCATTGTTTTATAATTAACATTTTCTCTATTTTTTGTTCTTTTCCTCCCTAAGTTAATTAAATACTTAAACACCTAATATTCATCTGATTGCTAAACAACTAATTACCTGCCAAAAAACCTATAACCATAAAATGACTAGCCCTACGAGTATTGCTTTGCTGGTCATTATTGTTTTAAAGAAAAATCAAACCAAAACCAAAAAAGGTCATATCTCCGTGTATTACACTCTCCTAGCTACGTCAGTCATTCTGGCTATCTGATCAATTGTAAAAAATTATTCGTAACCATCTTGTTCATAAACGGCAGTATCTTCATCGCCATTAGCATATTTATTATTTACATTTTTACAACTATGTCCTACGACTTCACACTATTTGTGCATATAATACAATCCGGGGTAGCAAATTATGCAAATACGACCTCACGCGTTGCATGCTACCCTTTCATTTTTAGTCAAAATAAAAAGCCGTCTCCTCAGGAGAAACGACTTAAAGCCTTAATCACACGATGAATCACCATAACTAGAAGTATTATCCAACAATCATATTTAGCTGTATTTTATAATGAAACGATTGCACCTGTTGACATTAAATCAGTTGAATTAGTATTAGCGCTATAAGAATGGCTTATTGATTAGTTACCATGATGTCGTGATTCATTTTGCAAAACATTGATAATCCCCACTATAATGACCAATCCCATAATTAATAAAAATAGCTCCATCCCCCCCCCCCTCATCTTTTAGATATCCATTTAATTTTAGCGTCTAATTTTTATTGAATCGTCCTATTTCCATCTTTAAAAGCAAGTATAGTTCGTCTAGCAGTAGTGGACAACCCTATCTTTTCAAAGCGAAATTTAGAGCGTTCGCTCTTTACTCATCTCGGTCAGTAATTAATTTTAATACCTAATATGTACGTTTTGCCCTCCCCTCCTTCTCAATGATGAATAAAATAAATAGAAAGGGGGGTGTTTTTATGGGATACTCATATGGAGGAAATTGTAATAACTACTGCGGAGGAGGAAACGATGGCTATCGTGGGGGTTCATCTTTCGCTCTAATCGTTGTTCTATTCATTCTTCTAATTATTATCGGCGCTACTTTTATCAAAAAAGATTGCTAATACTTCCCATTTACAAGTAGAAATATAAAGGTTTAACCTCTATTACCATAATGAATTAATGGATGTCGCTAAACCCTTCAGCATTTCAAACATACTCCCCATATTATCTTGTCCTAACTATCACCGCTTTGCATAGTAATTCCTCTTTGTTCTATTGGATTGGGTCACTTTGGATAGGAAGTGATCCATTTCCTCAAATCCTCCAGTAAAAAATGGTTGGAATACCCACTTTTCTACTAATAAAACGATAAAAACAATGACTGATTGTAATATTCTAATCAGCTTTTCAACTGCAAAGTTCCTCTTAATTGCAGTAAATCTTTAGGGTGTAAATTACATTGCTTATTATGTAAAATGAGAGATTTAAGATGGGATGCTAATCTTTTAATATTCTTGCTCTTTTAATATATTTTTTGTCCTGTAAATCACCACAATCCGCAGATTGTGGCATTTAATACTTCCATTCTCTTAGTCATTTATTGACTATTTAGCAATTATTTTCTTTGTTTTTATTTTCTTCATTTGAATTTTTAACTTGCTCTTCCGTTTGCTCATTATCTCTGCGGAAATCTAAATCATCAGGACTTAAATCTGCCCCATACTCTTCTCGGTCTAATTCTGTTTTCTTTCGCTTCTCTCTTGTCAAATTAATCACCTCCATTAAATAATTTGCCCATGTTAACTTAAACTATACTTAAAAAATAGAAGCTGCACTCAAAGCAGAAAATCTAAAACCATTTATTAATTCATACATATTGTTATTATGTGGAGAGTCCTCTTATTAGCTCTTCACCTAAAGGTAGATAGTGTGACTCCTTGAGGATCAACGTCACAGGTAAATACCCTGGAAGCGAGTGAAGCTAATTACCTGACGCCCCAAGGAAAGTATGCTGGCGTAACGGAAATCAACCACTAGTTTCGGTGATGATCCTTCTTATTGCTAAATACAGCTACAATTTCAAAATTACTACACTGGCCAGCTCCAAAATATGTTATTGCGCTAAAAATTCTACTCATATTAACTTGACCAACTATGTCTATGCTATGATATAATTCCATTACTGACAAACCGTAAAATGACAGTTTTAAGGCTGTAGCATATGATGATGCTACAGCCTTTTAAATGTTGCTGTGGATTTCATTTATTTCCCTGTTTTTTATTATTGTCTTTTTGTACTTCAAGAAGTTCAGAAATGGTTAGAAATTTATAGCCTTGCTTTTCAAGTTCTGGAAGTATTTTTTCCAAGGCTTTTAAGGTTTGCTGACGATTTCCTCCTCCGTCATGGAAAAGGACTACACTCCCTTCCCTAACACCTTTTAAAACGGTATTTACAATTTTATAAACACCAGGACTTTTCCAATCCATTGTGTCAAGGTGCCAAGACCACATTACTACTTTATAGCCTTCTTTGACAATTGCATCTATCATCGCATCCGTATACTGACCTTCAACAGGTCGGAATAAAGTTGGTGAAAACCCCGTAATACCATAAATAGTTTCATGTGTTCGTTTTATTTCTTTCATTAAATTCGGAACATTTGTTCTTAGCGGATGTGTATAGGTATGAATAGCTAACTCATGACCCTCTTCATACATTCTTAAAACCAACTCATGGTTCTTATCAGCATGTTCGCCAACGACGAAAAACGTCGCTTTAGCATTGTATTTCTCTAATAAATCTAAGATCTCTGGTGTGTATTTTTTATGAGGCCCATCATCAAACGTTAATGCAACTATCTTCTCATCCGTTTTTATTTCCCATAAAATTTGTCCTGCTTCTTCATAATACCGCCTTCCTTTGTCCGCGAATGAACGCTCGTTTACAAAAAATATTGTGAAAACCAATACACATAAAGGTAGTAATAAAAGTAAGTACTTTTTCAAATTTCCACTTCCCAGATATAAAGTATTTACTCTTTATTATTTGTTGGCTAATCAAAAAAATACTTTTAAATAAGAGACATTTTTTCTGTAAAAAACCTTATTATGCATGGGTAGTAGTACAAAACTCATGAAAACTTATGTGTATAAATAAATAACATCAACCTAAAATAAAGTAATTGTATACAAACATAACTCCAAACTAGACGAACAGTAAAACAAAACTTTAATGCTTTATCTCGAATACTTTACCTTGTCAAAGCAAAATAAATTACATAAAGCCAACTTAAACATCCGTGAATTATTGCCCAAATTATTGAATGATTCACACTCCATGAAATCGTGATTGCTAATACCGCTCCAAAACCTATTCCATTTTTCACTACTGTTTTATTTCTTTCCAAGTTAATCTCCCCATTCTTCAAATTATTCATTAATGAAATACACCTGTTATAACTGTTATGTTTTACAATGTCGTCTTATTTATGGTGCATAAATATAGATACAGCTTTCAAATGCTTGCTTTAATTTTACACTTACATATGTTGGTGATCTTTTGTAGACATCAACTGCTAAAATTGCTAACTTCTATTTCATTTAAGACCTCACACCAATTATTACCTTCATACAACATTGAGTATGTTTACTTCATATGGTCATCGCTTTACAACCTGACCTGTTCATTTTCTAAATACTCGTCCGCCAATGATATTAACCTGCGTTAACGTTCCATTTATTCTCTTTTCCGATAACTACTGCATATAATGCTAGCAAAACCATTTTGCTTTTTATCGCAGTAAGGAGGAGAAGAGCATGAAAGAGGAGAAAAATAAATTAAATAAATCATCTGAATTACCAACGAATTATTCTTCCAAAATAAAAAATATCGGTGAATCCATTTTTGCACTAGGCGACGACTTACTTGAACTTGCTTTAGAGCTTGCCACTGATGCATTTGAAAATGTAAACAGTAAAAGTTCTCAAAGCACGAATGAACAATTTGATAATGCTGAAAGCCTACAAAAACAAATAGATCAATTAATTTCCGAATTAAAAGGAATTAAAAACATTTTGAAATGAGTAATTACAAATGGATTTTTAATTGTCAGTGAATCACCAACAGATCGCCAAGGACGTCCGTATCCATAAAGTTAAAGTGAGCCTTAAATATAAGCCTCAGCTTCCACAAACGCTGCGGCTTTTCTTTTACATTGTACTGGTTCATCACCCTTTTCTAAAAAAAGAAACACACATATTTTATAGTATCTAGAACATTTTAGAAAAGTGGTGAAATGATGAACAGACGTAGGAGAAGAGGTTTTTGTTATCCTGGTTATAGGTATTGTGGTCCAGGTTGCTCTGGTCCTGGTCAACCAATTAATCCAGTGGACAATTGTTGTAGGCTACATGACGAATGCTATGCAAAATACGGTAGATCCAAGTATTGTGATGAAATGTTTCAAAAATGTTTGTTACCGAAAATGAACCCTTCCAGCAAAATGGGGAGAGATGCTAAACTGTTTTACAATGTTATTAAATGGCGTAATAACTTCTTTTAAACTATATCAGGCTTGTTAATTTAGGAATAATTGTATGGTTTTTATCGCGATTCCTCAGCTTTTCCATTATAGCGGAGGGCTACTCGAGGTGCTCCTGTCGCAGAGCAAAGCTTCCCGCGGGAATGCGAGTAGCCCGTAGCGGAAATCACTTTTCCTATTATTAGGAAAGGATACAATTAGTTAATCAACACACCTAAAACTATATGATGCTAAATAATATGTTGGTTATTCTTCATCTTGCACCGTACAGGCACCTAACGTCACCTTGAACATATAATGTACGAAAAAGGAGTGACAAAATGCCCTGGCAACATAAAGTTAGTTATTTAATTGGTCAGCCTGTTGGGATAGCTTTGTCAAACGGTCAAGGTACTTCTGGAGTTTTGTGCGGTATATCTGGTGGAAAGCTTCTTGTGGTTGAGTACTTATATCAAAGTCAATTTGCCCTGAAACAGTATGACTTTCACATGATCCATGATGTGAATGGGTTCCCACCTTGCCATAGCCAACAACCTCTATCCTAATAAAACATCCTCCAAGGGTGTTTTTTTCTTTATATTAGATATTGCTCAAATAGGTTATCATTCACAGTATTCTTGCAACATGACTCTTTTTTCTATAGTTTCATCAACTGTCTAACCAAATAGACGTACATCCCATCAACATTACTATTCGAAAAAACAATTACAAAAAATACATATTTTGATTCATCACTATAACTAGTGGTCGATTTTCGCACTTGCTGGGCGCTTTCCGTTAGGCGTCCAGCCTCCTCTACAATCAAAACACATTTAAAGTCGATACGTGCTTTAATCAAATGTCATCCTCGACTTATGATATTGTATATAAAAAAGGAACTCCAATGTGACTAGAAGTTCCTTTTCTTATTCAATCAAAGCCTCTGTTTGCAGATGAAATTAGCACTGAAACATTAAATTTTCTGTATCATCTCTACTCTATTTCCAAATGGATCTCTAAATTCAATACGTTCAAAGTTTGGAATCGGAACCGAATCCAATATCTCTATACTCTTTCGCTCTAAAATTCTTTTCCAACAGGATATATCTCCTACTTCGTAAGCAATATGTGCTTTGGTTTTTAACCTATCACAGTCATCTTCTGTTCCTATATGAACTTCTCTATTACCTACTTGCAGCCAAAAACCACCTCGCCCCTTAAGTGATTCCGGTTTTTCAATTTCTGGAAGACCTAAAACATTGCAATAGAAGTTTTTCCCTTCCTCTTCCGCACCCTTTGGAATTGTTATTTGAACATGATGCAAACCTATAATCATAAAATCACTCCTTAAATTTGGATCATCACCATAACTTGGGGTTGATTTCCGTTCCGTCTGGGTGCTTTCAGGAGGCGTCCAGCCTCCACTACAATCAACATGCATTTTAAAAACAATAAGTACTTTAATCAAATGTCATCCCCGACTTTTGGTGATAGACCTCAAAATTCATTTTTCATCTAAAATATGTTTATTTTTAAATTCTACTATTTTTTTATCAAAATTAACGTTAATGTTCTCTTACTTTGCCTCTCACAGCTATTTATACATAATAAAAGTCACACTCGATTGAATGTGACTTTCTATATTTTAACTTTTGGGATTATACCAGTGCATCACATATTTCACTGTTTTTCCATAACTCTAAGCCGTTCAATTATCTACCTTGATTTTCATAATAGGTTTCATCTGCAGATTTACGGTCAGTTCCTTTTAAATAGGCTAAAATCAGTTGTGGACGTTTTAGTAAAGCCCAATCACCATGCTGATCAAATCTTCTACACGAAGTGATCATGCCATTTTTGATTAAACCGTATTTTTTACCGTTTCTCTTACCCCATTCTTTCAGGCGTTTTGCAAAATCTGCGTCCTCTGCCATGAGCATATTTTCATTAAATCCTTTAATTTCCATAAAGTCTTTTTTATAGCACCAAAAAATCCCTACAGAAATAAATCCGTATTTAAAAAGCAGTGGAACTATCAGCAATAATGTAGAAACTAGTATACCTAGTGACATTCTTTCAAATTGCCCGTTCACACCGCCACCAATGTATTTATTCGAAGCAAGTTGCTTTTCCACAGTGGAAAGAAAGTGCTCTGTCATTTGAGTATCTGCATCTATTGTTATAATGATTTCGCCTCTCGCAATCTCTGCTCCTGCATTTCTAATTTTAGATAGATTTTTATCATTATTGTTTAATGTAACGCAATTGTATGATTGTGCAATTTCTTCCGTCCTGTCCGTACAACGATTTAGTACAACAATGACTTCGACTTGATTTTTAAAGGGTTCTGAAGCCTTTCGAATTGACTCTAAGCATTTTCCAATATAATTTTCTTCATTATGAGCAGGTATTATAACGGAGAATTTCACATGCTCATTATGGGCATCCCTTAAAAAATGATATCCTTCTGTCATACAACTTTAGCTCCTTTCTGGAATAGAAAAGAACGTCAATATGTACGTTCTTTTGCTTCTTTATCGCCTAGATTCAAAGCTCATCTGATACATATGTGCTGGTTATGTAGCTTGTAATAGCCCTTATATTATAATATGGAGTTGTTGCACTTATCATTACTTTTTCTCCCATAATTGTTAACTTTTAATGACATTCACTGTAAATATTCGTGGTTCACTAAGTACTTATCATCACCACTAACTAGACTTTTACATGGGATAGCAATAAAAAACTACACATCGAAAGCTATCCGCCTTATTTTTAACTCTCAAAAGCAAGTAGTTCTTTAGTGAAATGTCCTCATTTGTTTTATTAATGAACATTCTCTAGGCTGTAGCATCTACAAATGCTGTAGCTTTTTCTTTGTTCCATTAATCACTTATCGAAGGTTTCGTTAACAATTCTGCAATATTGAAGAATCTTCATAAGAAGGATACGATCACTCTTTGCAATGTCATCATTCAATTACGCGCTAATCTTTAACACCCAAAGGTTCAATGGCTTTTTAAAAATTTATAGTAATGCTGTTTTGTTCATAAGGCGAAAGTCTATTTCACCATTTCTTTAATATTTCATTTATCATATGAATCTATTGTATTTTGGGTTTTTATACAAAGATATTTTTTTTAGGAAAATATAGGTTTTTAGATCATTTACTGGACAAATTGCCAATCACAATTCATTTACAAAACATAGATTATTGAAGTAAGGCTAGCGCTGGCTTTAGATTAAATATTTGGAAGGGAAGTTGGAAATGGGAGATAAAAAATATTTAAGACATATGAATTGGGATTATGATAAATGTACTGAAGCCTATAAATGCAGTATCGCTGATGAAAAATGGAATAACAATGACGATGAATACTATCCAATCGAAATATGCTTCCATAAAGTAGAGAAATGCCATCGCGAAGAGCACAAACCTTGCTGTCATAAAAAGGATAAGTGTGACCATAAAGAAGAAAATAACTGCCATGGTTGCATTTGTAAGCAATTAATGAAACTCGAAGCTGGTACTTTAATCGATGCATTCTTATCGAGTGGTGGCGTATTCACTGCGCTTAGTTTTTTAAAATTTGATCCGAAAAACTGTTGTGCTTTCTTTCTTGAAGCAGGAGCAGCTAATAGTCCACTTATCATAGATTGTAGAAAGATTGACGCTATCCGAAGAAATCCTTGCTAACTTTAAATGGGTCTCTTCTTATTAGTCGAGACCCTTTTTTTACAAAATATGCTCCGGCACTCCCTTTAAGATATATAGTCTAGTGAAACCAAGTTGGCACTTCATTCCTATTTCCTTTGATTGTACCTGCATTTTCTATCCTAAGAATACAAAAAGTATGACTATACATACATCCTTCTAACAATTTATTAGCTCTTGGTACTCTCCGAATCAATAAATAGATTTTAAATTTCTGTTCATCGGCAAACTATGTGCTTTATGTAGAATAACCGCTACTATAAGTAAGCACATGGAACGCGTTCGCCTGTAGTGAAATTCACTGTCAAACGCAAATTTTAGTGTAGAGCCTGAACTTTAAGAAAAATATAAAAAAACCAATTTTTTAACCTAATTTTAACCTTGATAGTTTATATTTTCGACTAAGGAGTTTTTAATGATTCCTTAAACATTTATTATCAGGAGGGTTTATGATGAAAAAGCTTTTAATCGGTAGCACATTAGCAGTTGGTCTATTATTTGCAGGGGCAGGACAATCATCTGCAGCTATAATTGGAATGGGAAGCGTTGATCTTAGTTCAATGGATATTGAAACAGCATTACAGATGGTTCAACAAGAAAGAGTAAATTTATTAGAAAGTCAATTACAAGGACAACTAGCAGAAGTTCAAAAGAAAAATGAACAAATAGCAATTATGAATGAAGAACTAAGCAAATTAAATGCACAGAAACTACTATTAGAAATAGATAAAGAAGCTACAGCTGATGAAGTAAAGAAAAACGAACTAGAAATGCAAATTGGAAAAATATCAGACGAAATTGTTACTTTAAAAAATCAAATCGATTCATTAAGCAACTCACAACAAATGGAGATGCTTCGTCTTCAAAGCTTGAGCAATAAACGTAATGAAGCATTTGATATTATGACAAATTTCATTAATAAAATGCAGGACAGCCGTTCATCAATTATCAATAATATGCGTTAATATTAATGGCTATAGTTTTGCTATAGCCTCTTTATCATGTCGTTTTTACTGAATTCCCCTCATATTGTTTAGTAATCAATTAACTAATATAAATTGTTCATTCTCTTATTATAAAAGTCGTTCTTTTAATTCAAAGATTCTTTAACATTTCTTGTAATTAATGCTAATGTAAAAATACGCATTATTTTATTACCCAAATGAAATGTATAATGTGTCTTGTTTGATTCCTAATGAATCGATTGTATATGTTATGTTATTTAATTGAAATTGCCGTAATTGTACTGTATTCACTTCCGCCTCAAATAAATCTAACACAGACGCTTCCATTTGAAGCACTTCAAACGTTGCGGGGTTAGTATATTTTGGTACAGATATCGTGTAAATCATTTCACCTAATACATCTGTACCACCACCACTATTTAACAGTTGGAATACTTAGAAATACATAAGAAAAGCCCCCCAACGAAAGGGGTCTCGAAAGAAATATTATTTAACTAAACCAATTAATCGATTAGTTATTTCTTCTGAGATGGAATAAATAGTGTATGTATCATTAACATTCATTAAGGTACTTTTTTGTCCTTTTTCCCCTACCCATTGATGATATCCCTGCTTATTTCCGTCTGTATAAATGACTTTTATATCAAATTTAGGTTCAGCCATATTCGCTATACCTTCTCTCTTAACCGCGTTTGAGATAGCATTCTTGAATATATCGAGAGTTTCTTTATCTTTATATACTGTAAAAAAATCAGAATTCACTTTACCGAAACCACTTGATTTAGAGATACTGAACTTTGATATATTTACATCTGAATGTCCATTATTATCATTTGATTGGCAACCAAAAAGAATAACAGACATAAAAGACAATGATACAACAAAAAAAATAATTTTTTTCATATATCCACCCCTCAAATTCCATTATTTTACTATCGACCTTGGACTAAGCAAACCCTTTTTAAGTTACATACTATTACTTTTTTATAAAAAAACCAAAAACTGTACGAAAACAGCCTTAATAAAAAATAGCAACTGAGCGGATTCAGTTGCTATTTTTTATACGTATTAAATGTCGAAATGTTTGCTAAAAACAATGCGAATTCAAGTGTGATTTGTTGTTTTATTCCCATCAACTGAACCCGTTACCATTTGGAGAAGTCTTATTTTTTCCTTAACACTGTATCCCCAAGAGGGATTCCAACAACAACAACCAAAACCGTTAGCAATACCAGGGCTTGCAAAATAAAATACGCAACTTGATCGAACATCGTATCTCTCCTTCTTTAATTAATAATTATCACCTTATATTCTGTAATTATTCACCCCTTATTAAAAAGTCAAAGAAAACTTAAAAAGCTCAAAATCATTTGTGCTTTTTATAATATAGTTTATTTCATTACAACGTATGTATAGAGTCGTCACTTTTTAAATTTTGTGATCTTCAACAATAGGGAACGATTGTTGAATAAGTTTCGTTGTTCTACTTAAACTAAAGAATATTCTTCTTCAATAAGAGATTATTTTTCACATATCCCTAAGCCTATTAAAACGCCAAAAAACCCTACTTTTAATTGAAAGCAGAGTTTTTTCTTTCTATTTAATTACACGCTTTTAAACTAAACAATTTTTTCCCTTTACAGGATAACCGTCAACTTTTCTATTGTTAAGTAAAAAATTCGCTGATTATTTACTATGATAGAAAAAACGGATGTCATACTAGGGTCCCCGGATGTTCATTCCACCTTTTATTTACAGCTACATTTAAGCTGCTTTACAAATTAGGTCTTCTATTGTATTTAATATAACGTAGCGGTCAACTGCAGCACAATAACATGCAATTAATTCATAAGCATCAGAAAGAGAAATTTCATATGTTTTATCATTTTTTAAATCCATAATAAAATACGATGCCGTTTCTCCTTTAATTCCATCTAAAAGACGATAACCATAAAAATCAAAAAGTACTCTTGCTCCATTTTCTGCTTTAGACAAATAATCATTAAATGTGATCAGTTTAGTCATCTAAATAACTCCTTTTTAAATAAAATTTTCTAATTTTATACTTGGAAATATTATTACCACAGTCTTAGTTGGATATTCATTTGATGTTGTTTATTGCATTCATACGATTATGTACTTCTTGCTCTACTGAGGTTTTTAGTGCTTGATTCGCATATCGTAGCGATTATGGGTATCGATGTGTTTTAGATGAAATTAATAGAAGAAAAAATAACGACTTCTACCTAATATCTGCCCTACTAGCTATATTGGACAAAACAAAAAAACTACTACTAGAAAAAACGCATAAAAAATCCAAGGTATTCTACAAAGATAAGTGAATACTTTTGGATTTTTTCTAATTTAGATTGTTGATTTTTAGCTAAATGTTTACTTATAATACACTGTCCATTGAGGACCGTTTAGAAGACAATGTACGTAACCCATTGTCAGGCTATGAATAGTTAAGCATTCTATAGCAGGAATTTTATATTCCCATTATAAATGAATCAATTTCATAATTCATCTTTTTTAAAAGCTTAGACTGCTCCTAATTTAAAACTTACGTTTTTAAAATTTAGGTTGCTTGCTTTTGATCT
>NZ_JBIWEY010000059.1:0-13540 GCF_044762775.1 Lysinibacillus sp. NPDC096418 | reverse complement strand
TATATTTAGTATAACGAGATTTTTTTGTGAAATGAACAAAAAACCCCGAATAGGGTCACTTTTTAAAGTGTCCACTATTCGGGGTTCAGTTCATAATTTTGAGCCTGGGCTTTTTGCCTTTAATATTCTCTTACTTCAAATGAAGCAATCTTATCATGTACGATATATTCCGTTACTTTTTTATAAGGAGAAATTGTTTTTGAGAACTTGAATGTTGAAGTACCTTGAGCACTTTCAAACCAATTTAAGTAACTGTCTATAACTGTACTAGTCACATCATATTCTTTTGTAATGCCATTCACCAAAGTGATACTAAGAATTGCACTTGATGATTCACTAATCGGTTTCTTAACAATAACTGTAGCAGTTGCAACAAGTTCTGTATTTTCTACCTTAGCAGTAATAATTGCTTCGCCTTCTTTAATAGCTGTAACATTACCTTTCTGGTCTACAGTTGCAATTGATTCATCACTTGATGACCATATTACATTTTTATTTGCTGAGTCCTCAGGTGAAATTGTAGCTGTTAATTTATCTTGGCTACCTTCTAGTAGTTCTAATACATTTTTGTCTAATGTAATTGATTCAGTGTCAGGTTCTGTTGGAGTAGAGAGCTTTTCCATCATTTGAAGTTCACATATTGCGGTATTGACAGTCCCTGCCGCACCGTTAGATAAGGTGATATTAACTCTGTACTTGTTATAATAATTTGTATTCTCAAAAGTAAAACTTTGTTGAGGGTTCTTTACCCAATCTTGCGCTGTTACACCGCTTTGAGAATCGAGTACTACCCAATCAGAACCATCCCAAGCTTCAAATGTCCACGTATTCGGAAATGTTTCTGGCGCCCCTCCATTATTATGTATTACGTATTTACTTACTGCTTTTGGTGATGTGAATTCATAGGCTAACCATCCTGTTTTTGCTTCAGTTCCCCAAGCATAGTATGCACTATTTTTATGATAGTTAAGTTCACCATCGAAGGCTTTCCAACTAGGTGTACCCTTAAAATTACCTGAAGAAGAAGCTTTGCCAAATGCTGAGACATCTGAATGAGCCATAATAGGTATTAAATTATCAGTATAACCATCTTCTGCTGATGCCTTTTCAACACTAAAACTAACTATTGTTAGTAACGTTAATGCTAGATAAATAAAACTTTTTTTAAACAAATTAATCACTTATGTATCCTCCTTTAAAATTGTATAAGGTCAATTCTTTAAATGACCTATAATTACAACTTTAACCATATATTATTTTATTTACCATGATAAAAATCGTCTATTTTTGATAATAAAAAAGGCACCCAACTGAGCGCCTTTACTTATTTCTCGATTTCATAACCAATCGGAAAATCATTTTTGTCAAAGTTACCAAATTCATCTTCCTCGTATATCGGCTTCATCACATAGTTCTCTTTATCAAGCCTTACTCCAAAATAGTTACTTCGATAACATAGTAAATACACATCTTCATTCCAACCATCCAATACAAAATACTCACCATCGTCAGTTTGTGTTATACCTTTACCTGATGGGGTGTGGTAAAAGATAGTTCTACGTATTTTTCTCATATTTCCTCCTTTCTATTATTTTTGACACTTTCCCTTATTTACATTTTTTAGGGGATAGTTGGAAAGTACATAACAAAAAACAGACAACATTAATTGTTATCTGTTACTTAAAGTAGTTTTTTATTGCCCGTTTCAAAGTCGTTTTGCGTGGCTTCTTAATTATTGGCTTAGGTTTCATAATTTTAATAGGTCTATCTCCAACCGCTTCATAAAGCCGTTTTGTCAACAAAAATGAACGGCATTCGTAATTTTGTGCATGCAAAGGCCGTTTTGGCTAACATTTTGTGCGATATTGCGAACGGTACATTAACAGTTGCTCCTACATTAAGTGTCATATCTACAAAGGCATATAGTAGGGCTGTAGAGAGATTTAAATAATAAGACAACTAAATCATCATCTGTGGAAGACAAAGAGCATAGAGAGCGCCCGGTACCTTTCAATAACTGTTACTATATGCGTGATAGCCGTCCACATTCAATAATGCAGGGTGAAACATTGTTAGAAAATTGGTTGGAATGGTACATGAATATGATAACATACAAATAGGGCTTGATAGGAAAATATGGATATAAGAGGGGTCTGTATGAGTATATACAAAACACAATCTGGAAGAGAAATGTCACTACAACTTTATGATGCTCAATTGAAGAAATTGGATCATTTATGTAAGGATGTTTATGTTCATACTCTTTTTGGAAGAACACACATTATTGAAACTGGTAATCTATCGGGTGAACCATTGATAGTATTTCATGGTGGGAATAGTACGACTGCCTATAATTTACTAATGTACAAATTCCTGCTTAAGGATTTTCACATTTATGCGGTTGATATTATTGGCCATCCTGGGAAAAGTGATGAAGTTAATCTCTCTCCTCGTAATTATGATTATGGAAAGTGGGCAAGTGACGTTATAACAGCACTTGGATTCGATAAAATAGCTTGTTTTGGGGTTTCGTTTGGGGGGGGAGTTTTGGCAAAACTAATGTGTACCGCACCGGAAAAAGTAAAGAAATCCGTATTAATTGTGCCATCTGGTATTAACAATGCCTTTCCAATCAGTACTGTGAAAATGATGATCCCACTACTTAAATATAAACTAA
Source organism: Lysinibacillus sp. NPDC096418 (assembly GCF_044762775.1). Classification (NCBI taxonomy): domain Bacteria; kingdom Bacillati; phylum Bacillota; class Bacilli; order Caryophanales; family Bacillaceae; genus Lysinibacillus; species Lysinibacillus sp. NPDC096418. The sequence continues at coordinate 10,863 of NZ_JBIWEY010000059.1, read as the reverse complement.
CAAAGAAAGAAAAATATATAAAAGAAACAGCTTTATTTATGGCCATTAAAGAAGAAATTCTGGATAAAGATACTTTGGATATGGTGAAAGATAGTTTTGATCATGTAAAAACTAAAATAGGGATGCCATCCAATGTGAGTGAACACTTAATGCAACAGTTTAAAGCTCCGACACTTGTTATGGCAGGAGAAAAAGATTGTTTATTTCCAGCGAAAAAAGTATTACCAAGAGCAAAAAGAATCATACCAAATAACACAGTCCATATACTAAAAGGGTGCGGCCACATGCATATGATGCCAGATCATGAAAAGAAAATGATCGTTGATTTCTTAAGGAGTAACTAATTAAATACGCAGCTGAACAAAGGGAAATATTTTATTAGTTTGACTCTGTGCCCAGCTCTTTTTTATGCAACTAACAGGTGATATAGTTAAATAATCCAGATAAAGACCACACCATGATAGGTGATCCAAAAATATTCTTTATCAAAACACTTACTTCGGTAGGTGTTTTTATTTTCAAGGATTAATTACATATATTTATCTTTTAGTTTAGAATAGAGTTAATAGAAAATATTACCGCAATTCTAATGTGAAGAGGTATGTAATTTTGACGATTGATATAGCAGATTACTTAACAGTACCAGAAAAGAGCGAATGGGAAAGTATTATCGGAGAATTAAATGATATTTTTGATTGTTTATTTTTTGAACAAAAAAATCATATTAGTTTCGACATTTTAAAAAGAGACGCCGACAGAGAAATAGAAATTGACCATTTAAAAAGTGAATTTAATAATCGCGTATCAGATTTGCTATCTAACTATGTTTTAGTTAAACACTTTTATAACAAGGGAATTCCTGACGAAGAATGGTTTAGAAAAGAAAAAGGCAAAGTAATATTTTATCCCAATTTTCAACCTGAACATTTTGGTTATCAACATTGGTTTAATTTCTATATTGAAAGCTTGTATTCAAGGTTTATTGGTTTAATAGATTCTCTTTTTCACATAGTTAACATTAAATATAAAATTGACGAAGAAACAAAACCTGGTTTTAGAAGAAAAGTATTAAAAATGTTACTTCAACTTGACGAAAATGAAGTTTATAAAGTTATGAATGATATTAATAACAATATAATAATAAAAAAATTAAATGCTATTCGTAATAATTTTATTCATAATCAAAAACCGAGTGAAATTAGTTCAGGAGTAAGAAGATTTAAGGAAGGTAATATAAAAACAAAAGTCGGGTTAGGGGATTATACAACATCTACAGAATTGTTAAACATATTTCAAAATTCTATAAAATATTTTAAAACTGAATTCGAGAAGTTTAATTTAATTACTAAGATATAAAATGTTGTTTTGTTTAAAAGCTGCTTCTAAATAGATGTGGCTTTTTATTATGCCATAAAGTCCAACCTATGTACCAAATGAACATTGTAGGTAGAACTATGACAAGTATCGATTATCAAGGATTGAAAATCATCATTTCAGAACGAAGTAAGTAAAGGTTAAGACTGTATAGTTTTAATCGAATATTTATTTTCCTGATAAACCTTTTATTGATATAATTGTTATTTAATGATTGTATTTTAGAAAGGAGAGTTTTAATATGAATACAGTTATAGATGTGGATAAGCCCCTTAAATTATATAAGTATCAACCAATTTCTGATAATCGAATAGAAACAATAAAGGAAAATAAATTGTGGTTATCTAAAGCAATTTATTTAAATGACCCATTTGATTGTAACCCCTACTATTATGATGAAACTCTTATTAAGAAATTTATCGAAGATAATAATTTGTTTGATCAATCAAAAAATGCCAATGAAGATATAATAACAATGATTAATAGAAATATAATGGAACCATTCAAGAGTAATATTGCTACTACCTGTTTTTCTAATACAAATAATAACATGCCTTTATGGGGAAATTATGCTGGGAATCATACTGGGATGTGTGTTGAATATACATTCACAGTAGGCGATGGATTTTATGGTAAAATACGACCAGTTGTATATAAAGAAGAACGTTTTAATATTAGTGATATTATTTTAGATATATTAAAAGGAGAGATACCAAAGAATCAAGTTAAATATGAAGAAATGATTGATATTTTCGAAGAATTGTTTAGAACTAAACACACTAGCTGGGGTTATGAAAAAGAATGGAGATATATTGGCTTTGATATGAAAGGAACGGATGTTCATGGATTTGCTTTTCCCTTTATAAAACCGACTGCGATTTATTTAGGTATGAATTGTAGTGAAGAAAATATCAATAAAATAATATCCAATTTCGATCAAACAGTGAAACTTTACAAATTAAAATCGCAAAACGATAAATACTTTAGTTTAAGTGAAGTATAATCTAAAATAGTAACTATCATGTTAAAGTATGCTACTCGAGTACTAAAGCCATATAAACAATTGACCAGGACTCACTTAAACATGAGTACCTGGTCTTTTTTTAGTTTATTCATCAAAAGGTCTATATTTCGCATGAAGCTCCTTAGCGGCTTCTTTTCGGCTTTCTATATCTTCTCTTAAATACAATTTATCCCGATTTAATTCTTTTACAGGAACTAACTTGCCACGCTTTACAAGTGAATTTAGTGCTTGCCGAGATATTTGTAGTTCTTCCAAAACTTCTGATGTTGTTAATATTTCTGATTGAACCAATTTAATAAATTCGTCTTTATTAGTTATTTTGTATTCTTTCATTATAGTTCATTCCTTTTCTTCTTTATAAGTAGAACGATATTCAACACAGCTAGAATTAGACATATCGCGTAAATAACAATTATCGAGTAATCAAAAAGCTTAGGTTCTTTCCAGTTCACCATGTCTGTCAAAATGTACAAAGCAAATGCAAAAGTGACAGCGTACATAATAATATTTTTCATAGTTGAATGGATATGATAAGATTTAAGGTGAAGGAGGGGCTAACCTCCTTCAGTAAAGCTATTTGCGACGTTTTCCTTTGCGAGAGGGGCGTCGCTTTTGTTTTTTCTTACTTTTCATATCGCTTATGTTTTTCGCTGAACTTGTAAGTAAGTTTGCGAGTGTTGCGATAGATATTAAGTAAGTTAAAATCTTATCGTAATCCACTTTGTTCACCTCCTTTCTATACTCTTATTATATAATATCTATTTACACAAGTCAGTAGATATCGCGAATATATTATCTTTAATTGCTAAAAAAATACATAAAAAAAGCCACTCGGTGAGTGACTTAATTGTTTGCTTCCTCAATTAATCCTAATTCTTGTTTAACCTTAGTGATCCCAATAACTCCTTTCATTAATTGAGTATCAGAAGTAGCGACATCAGATTTTATTTTATCCATTTGTGATGGAGAGAAATCACTTGTATCAAACATCTTCATTGCCTTTTCGGCAGCTAATTGTCTTGATGCAGCGGCATAGGTTAAATCCCTCATAGCTTCTTTAATAGTTTTTTGTTGCTCTTTACTTAATCCTTCTACTGGTACAGAGTCTTTTAAAGTTAACGTCCTATATCCATCTTTCAAGGATTTCATATTATCGTAAGCAGCATATACATCTCTACTACCATTTCCTATTGCTTCAAAAGTTGGTTTCCAAATACTATTCCACAGTTGGTCATATGTTTTAACCCACTCGTCAATAGCTGGTTGTGTAGATTTGATGTAATAATCTTTTTGTTTTGACATTTTCACTTCTTTTTCTTTATTGGTTTGTTCTTCTTTTAATTTAGCTTCTTCATTGGCTTTCTGCTCAGCCAAAGCTTTTTCTTCAGTCTCTTTAGCTTCACGTGCAGCCTTTTCCTCAGCTGTTTCTTCCTTAGGTTTTGCTACTGTTGCCACTTTTTCTTTTTCATTTGAGTCATTAGTTGAATCTGTGCTGTTTGTAGGCACCATAATAAACCCGACAATAAACGCCGCGGCGGAGATACCTAAAACAAGACCGCCTTTCATCTTTTTCTTTTTTATTAATCCGATTATTAATAACGCAAGACCTACAAAAACACCTAAGAAACCTAATAACACTAATACATAACCCATATATATCAAATCCTTTCATATATTACTATAAAGGAAATGATAGGTAATTGTACATAGTAAAAAACAGACAACGTTAATTGTTATCTGTCTCAACATCTGCATGTAGTTGTTTAGCTCTTTCAATTACTAACTGGCTTTTATGGTAAATTAGTAGAAATTCATGAGGAAAATATACCCAAAACATACAATTGTAGAGTATTATTAAAATTGAAATATAAGTAAAGAAGGTAATTAAGATGAAAGATAAAATTAATGATATTGAAAGACGCAGAAAACTGTGTGGTCAACATTCCATTACAATAGATAAAAACGGAAATTTAATGCTTGAAGGAGGTCCAGAAACTAAAAAGTGTGGATTATATTGGATTTATACTTCTTATTCATTAGATGAATTATGTAAATCAACCATATCACAAAAATCGAATGCAGTAGATATTCCTAAGTTAGCTAACTTGAGAAATGGTTTGAAAAAAGTAATAAAGCAAAATCCAAAAGGTGGTTTTTGGATAGTGTACAATGGCATTGGTGGAAGTAGTTTAGAGAGTGATGGTTCGTATGGGTTACGAGAAAGAATCCTCCAAGAATTTAGAGATAACGAAACAACAGGATCATTGAAAATAAAAGGAACTAGTTTAAATGATTTGACCAAATGGAAGTATAGCTATGTTGTACTTGAACCTTCTGAATACAATGAATTAAAAACATTATTAGAAAAATGTTGGAGATTGGAGTATGGTTGGCCAATTCTTTCGAATCAATAGAAAATACTTATAATATAATGACTATTGAAATATGAACATTTAAAAAAAGACCACTCCGTGATGGGTGGTCTGAAATTTAGCTCTAAATAAACACTTACTTCGGTAGGTGTTTTTTATGTATCAAAGCCACAGTAGAGCCTACACAGTGTTTTACTATAAGTATGATACATAACAAGGACACCCGTGTGGAAGACGGTCGACATCGATTAAGAGCTGCTATTAAGTTGGGTATCGAGCAAGTTGAGGTTCAGCAACATGACTTAACAGAAGATGAAGAGATGAAGTTCGTTCGTGATACGGCTATTGAGCGTAGAAATCTAACACCAGCACAACGTATGCACATTGTATTGAGTACAGAGGAATTAGTTAGTTCGATTTACGAGGAAGGGATGAAGGCGAAAATAGATGGCGCTAAAAATGGCGGGATAATTAAGAACAATAGTGCCTTTACCTCGACTGTGACAAAGGTACAACCACCTCACAACTCATCTAGAAAATTAGCTGAAATAGCTGGTGTTAGTTCTTCCACAATAAAACGCATGAAACGAATTAAAAAAGAAGAACCAGAACTCTATCGAAAAGTTGTTGAAGGTAGTAAGTCAGTAGCGACCGCTTATAACGAGCTTCCTAAAAAAACAGGTAATAATCTTTGTCTAGGTCATAATATTTAAATTCTGTTATCCCATGTTTTTCCCGAAAATATTCCTTTACCTTTTCTAAATCTTCTCCAAAGAAGGTAAAAAGGCTGGAACCAAAACTAATTCGATGTTTTGTATCTCCATATATCATTGCATGTAATATTTCTTCATTGTAATGAAATTTAATTCTTTTGCCTCTGTAAATATTATCGTATGTTCCATCTTCATTTAGACCACATTTGTCTTCAAAAGGGATAAAGTTAATTTTATAAATTCTTTCATTTATAGTCAGTGACTCCATGTTATATTAGCTCCTCTTTGTTAATTTATATACTTATTTCCATTTTAGGTAACTTAGAGGTAAAAGTACATAATAAAAACAGACAATTGTAATTAGTTATCCATTTCCTACATTCTTGAATGTCTCACCGCAATGTCTTACCGTTGGAATGCTGAAATCCGTTGCGAGAGTAAGCATGAACCGATGAAATTTGAACCTTAATCATTTATTCTTTTAATCTTTTAAAACATGCTCTTAATAAATAATATATATCTAATCAAGGCAGCTGCTAAAAATGTGGTTGCTTTTTATTATGACCAAAAGAAAAACACTTTCAGCTGCACGATGGGCCGAGAGTGTTTTTTTGTTGTGTGGACGTTAAATTTTATCCCCATTCTCCAAGAAGAAGAAACCTTCAAATTTAATTTCCAATACATTTGCTATTTCCACAAGTTCTTTTTCACTAAAGTTATCTCTTTTAAATTTCTTGTATAGATTTTGTGGAGTTGTCCCTAGCAATTCCGCTAATTGTACAACATTCATTCCCTTTTTAACCAAAACCATTTTGATTTTAGTTCCCATCATAAAATATCACCTCTTTAAAATTATATACTTAAAGAGAACATTAATAAACCTTTTGGTTACAAAATGATATTAAAAAGTATTGTTCGATGTTGACTTTTAAATATATCGGTTTTATTATGTAACTAATAAGGAACATTTAACAACCATCAAAGGTTAGTCGGTAAATGGACAAGAAATAGTCGACATGTTGCAGGAAAGAGAGGTGAGAACAATGGCAGCGTTCGAATATTTAGCACAATACGAAACATTCAATTCAGTACACGAAATGGATCAGCACGTTGAGCAACATATCCAGCAACATTTCTATGAGCTTACAGAATCAGAGCGCGCCATTGTTTATAAACTTGCTTCCCATGCACTAAATTATCCTGGAGCTTGTCATTTAAAAGCTTCCACAATTGCAGACAGCTTAGAAATCAGCACGAAAACTGTATACCGTGCCATTAAGAAATTAGAATCACTAGGCATCATCAAGAAAGAGACTACTACGAAGGAAAAAGGGGGTCGCGGTGCAAACATCTATATTATCTTGCCATACCTAGTTGAACCTTGTGGAAGCCCACACAAGCCTATTGAACAAGAAGAGATACAAGGTGATGCCGTTTCATTACAAGTCGTATATAGCCGTGTACATGCCGAAAAAGAGGGTTGCAAAGCGTACATGAATGAATACCAGAAGATGCTATATGACTTTATGCACTCGCTTCCGCTTTCGGACAACTTTAAAGACGAGCTGCATAAAGTGGTATTGGCATCTAAAGCAGAAAACATTAAAGAATTTATAAAAGCCAAAAATGTCATTTTTAAAATAGCCAACGACATTAAAGACGGTGTGCTGACAATTGCTAGTACATTTAGAGCCGTATTTATAGGAGCATATAGTAAGGCTGTAGAGCGTAGAGATAATCCTTCCACAACAAATACATCACCTGTGGATGATAAGCGTGTAAATATACGTCCAGTGCCTTTTTACAACTGGTTATTAGAACGCAATGGACCAACAGAAGTATTTTAATATGAAAGGATGTGAGGGCAAATGAAAGTAACAGGTAAAGAATGGCGTGTAATGTCTGATCATAATAAACAATTACTATTGAATGCAGTAGCAACAAAATAATAGATGAAAAAGGGGAATGAGGATATGCAGCAACAAACACAACACTTAACGAATTACAATCAAATTTCAGATTTAGTAATCGATGTTTCAATTGCACTAGAAAAGGCTCGGCTTGTTCAACAAGAATTAATCGAAAATTATTTTGGGAAATGGCAACCGAAAGAAAAAAAGGATGATATTTATTATGCTGCTTATGAGTTTGATCGTTATGGTGTATTTGCGCGAATCGCAGAAGATAACCTTTGGGCGATAGAAAAGAAACTCACGGAGTTGAACGAAACGTTAAAAACATGTGAAAACTTTACAAAGAACGAGCCATCAGAGCAATCGAGCAAGGTAACTACTCATGAAATAGAATCTCAAAGCGTTTGACAGCACTTAACGATTCCTGAAATTCGATTCGCTAATTTGAGCAATACGGAAATTCTGTATCTAGCAAATCATCGATTTAGGGATTCGCACAAAACGTCAATTTGACGATTCGCTAAAAACTGAAATAGGGGGCTATTCAAAATTGGACCTTCTGAAAAAGTCCTAATAAGGTAGCCGTCTTTTCGGTAGGCTTCCTCCAAAATGAGGAATCCCTAATTTTTGGGGGAGCTTCATCAAATTGATTTAGGTTCAGTTTTCAACTACGGATAAATTGTCCACACTTTTGTGGTGATTACAAAGCACTTGCTACGGCAGGTGTTTTTTATTGTGGATGTATAAATAAAGGATGTTGCTAAATAAGGTTTAAAATAAAAACAGAGCTTGATCTATAATACGTGTAGAATCAACCCTGTTTTTATTTTATTATTATAATCATTTGTTAAACTAAACCAGCTAATAGGTTGTCAATATCTATTTGTAAAATGGCACTTTTCTTTATGTTATACTGTTTTTGGGCATACCAAATAACCCTCCAAGTGTATTGTGGAAGGCTTTTCATCTAATGGTCAATTTAATAAATTAAGATAAATCAAGGAAAACTTCTTTCCTCTTTAATAAAGCATATATCCATTGAAGAAGTTTATTAATACAAGCAACTAACGCAACTTTTGAAGGTTTTCCTTCTGACTGTTTCTTGTCATAAAACTCTTTGAGTTTTTTATTTCTAGAGCTTCTTATTCCACACAAAACAGCTAAATATAAACCGTGCCTTAGCCTACTAGAACCACGTTTAGTAATCCGATTCGTTGTCGCTGTGAATTTTCCTGACGAATACACACTCGGATCAATTCCAGCGTAGGCCACCAATTTCTTAGGGTGATTAAACCTATCAATTTCCCCAATTTCAGAAATAATCGTTGCAGCGATCTTTTCACCGATTCCAGGAATTGATTGGATAATCTTATATTCTTCTATCTCACTTGCCAGGGATATCATTTGGCTCTCTAATTCCGAAAGGTGTCCTTGGTAATGAAATAGGATATCAATATACATATTCAGATTAAATAAGTGACTTTGATACATCACCTTCTGAAAAGGATTTTGATTGGCTGAATCTATCAGTTTTCTTGCCTTTTCTCTTGCCCATAGGGCAGAACGACTCGGACAATACTCACGTATACTATTTGATAAATCATCCTCATTAGATTCTAGAACTTTTTCTGACGTTGGATATTCTTTCAATATCAACAAAGAGACTTTAGAAAAAAGATCTCCAAAAACTTTTCTATATTCGGGGAAAACCTGATCTAAAATAGTATGAAATTGCAGCTTAGCTTCCACATACATATTCGTTATAATCTCCTGTTGTCTCGATAGATTACGAAGGTTTAGAAGGTGAATCCCTCTCATTTTATAAGGTTCAAATTCCTCTTTGTAATAGAGAACACATAATTGATAGGCATCGAAGGCATCTGTCTTTACCTTTCTTAAACTTGACTTCTTTGCTTGATAAGAGATGATTGGATTTAACAAAATATAAAGTATTTCATTTTCTTCTAAGCATTGAATAATCGGTGTATGATAATGACCTGTTGATTCCAAAATGACAACAGGCTTTCTCCCTGTTATCGATCTAATCTCTCCTAAAAATCCTATAAACTTGTCTAACTCTTCACGATTATGCTTAATTGAAAAATTTTCCCCATATGGCTTTCCTTTTTCTAAAAAAGCTTGTACTTCACTTTCATCTTTAGCTACATCAATACCCACTACCGGGTTCATTTTTTCTCCTCCTATAACGTATTCACCAGTAACCCCTATTACCTCCAAGTAGTATTATAGCTTCGCTTGTTATACGAGATCTAAGTCCCAACCAGCCTCAAACATATTTCTACAAGTAGGGGGTGAACAGTTTAGTTGACGGGATTAATGTCCCACGCACCCGTACGTTCTACCCTGGCTACTGATAGCTTAAATCTAAATAAAAAAAGTTCAACCAGAAAGATCTGGCTGAACTATATAATACGAAGCACTCCGTTAGTTGGAGATCCATTAAAACTACCAAGATAAATCATTTAAAAATGTAAGAATATCTTCGTTCACGTCGTCAATGTCCGTGCCTAATGTCATTAAATGTTTAGAGTTTGGATATCCTTTCATTGTTTTTTGATTCGTTGCAACGCTTTGAAAAATTACCTCTGCACTCTCTTTATACAATGGTTCATCTAATCCACCATATAATATGCGAATTGGTGACGTTAAAAGTGCTAATTTATCCATCGTTATATCAATTAACTGTTGGAACTCAACTAATGAATCGATAGACATTTCTTGAAGACGTCTCATTTCTAAATTTATTTGTTCTTCATTTTTTCCTTCAAGTTGTTTGTATCCTTTTGCATAATGAAAGACACGCTTTTGTAGAAAAGTAGCTTCCCTATGTATTGGCACTGACATTGTCACAACACCATTTATCTCCAACTCTTGACCAACTTTTAATGCAAACACACCACCAAGAGAAAGACCAATCACAGCTATTTTTTCAAAACCTTCATCTTTTAACAACTGGTAACCGTGTAGAACATCTTGCCACCAATCTGACGGTCTATATGTGAGAAGTTTTTCTGCTGTTAAACCATGTCCACTGTATAATGGTGAATAGCAAGAATAATTGTTCTTTTGCAAATACTTCCCTAACCTTTTCATATCAATCGTATTGTTTGTAAAAGAATGTAATAGTAACACTGCTTTCTCTCCACCTTTATAGAAAAAAGGATTAGGGGGTACTATTTTCATCATTATTTTTGATACCTCACTAACATATTCTTAGACTTTAATTAAATTGCTGAACATCGAATTTATATAATTCCTTTAAAGTATAACATTCATTCGTTATTGAACTAAACTCCCTCTATAAACATTGATGTATCAACGGTTTCAACCATTTCATGATGGAGAAAAAAATTTTTCCACTTCATTTATAAACAGTGTTTTGAATTTATAGTTATAATTTACAAGCTAGGAGTACGCTTCGCTAAAACTAATGGAAATCATTAGCT
>NZ_JBIWEY010000058.1:0-14993 GCF_044762775.1 Lysinibacillus sp. NPDC096418 | reverse complement strand
CAAAACACTGTTTATAAATGAAGTGGAAAAAATTTTTTCTCCATCACGAAATGGTTGAAACCGTTGATACATCAATGTTTATAGAGGGAGTTTAGCACAAGAAGAATTCAAGTAAATAATAGCCTTTAGAGGAAAATTATTGAAATATTATGCTAAAATGATTAAAAGGAGATCAAAGGACTGATTCAATTAATGGATATTAGAAAACCTAACGATTTTGAACTAAAAATGGTATTATCTCTTTCTCCACAAGCTGTTTTTGATGGCACATTAGGTGAAGTAGAACCTACGAAAGAAAAAATCGACCAACTTGTTAAACCACTTTTGGAAAAGGGAAGCTATTATTTAATAGCAAAAGAAAACGATAAATTAATTGGCTGGATTCTTATAGGGGCTAGCAAAGACCAATTTACTGATATGATGAATGGATTTATTTACGAACTATTTGTTATAGAAGAATATAGAGGGAATGGTATTTCCAAAATGTTAATGAGAGCAGGTATTGACCATCTAAAACAAGATGGATATTCAGAAATCCGTCTAAGTGCATTTGCAGGGAATCAAGCAATTAAACTGTATGAAAAATTGGGATTTAGCATTAGGACAGTTACCATGAGTTTGCAGTTATAAGCAACTAACTTATTTCGCTACGGGTGCTTTACTTCAAGATGGGATTCCACAGGGACCCCATCTTTTTTTCTTTATTGAACTAACGGGGCAGTTTAGTTGAAGAAGAATAAATAAAAAATCAATTTGTAAAGGGGCATAGGAATTGAGAGTTGCATTCTTTGATAGAGATGGCACTATAATCGAGGATTATCCAGACCATGAATGGACTGGAATAGAGCATCCAATATTTATTGATGGTTCAATTAACACATTAAAAGAAGTCATTAGGAAAGGTTATAAAATAATAATTATAACCAATCAATACATTATTAACGAAGGATACATTTCGATTGACCAATACCATGATATAAATAATCAAATGAAAAGTGAGTTAACTCGCCAAGGTGTTGAACTACTGGATGTCTTTTATTGTCCACATGGTAAAGATGAGGGTTGTACTTGTATGAAGCCTAAAATCGGAATGATTAAGCAGGTAATTCATAAATATCCTGAAATTAATTTGGAAGAGTCCTTTATGATTGGTGACTCAGTAGTTGATATAGAATTAGCAATAAATATAGGAATTAAAGGTTTTGGAATCAGAGTAGGTTCTAATTACAAGGAAGAAAATATATATCAATTAAACAGTGTGAAAGATTTACCACTTTATATTTAATATTTGTTTATAGCTGTGCCATCACAAAAATTATTAATTAATAACCTGTTCTTCTTTAACTAACGGGTGCGTTACTTGAAGATCATTGAGCTACATATGCAGCTCTTTCTTTCTTTCTTTCTTTCTTTATTGAACTCCCATGAAAGAACGTAATAATCTTTCATTTTCTGTGGTGTAGCGTAGATTTTACGCGACATGGATGGCTAACGGGTGCTTTCGTATTATATAGTTCAGCCAGATCTTTCTGGTTGAACTATATAATACGAACAGGGGCTTGAACAAAATAACTGAGAACCTATTTTGCAACATAGAAGTTCTTCAATATTCCGTAATCGGGCGCGATTCTTCAATATGAAGATCGCGTTTTTCAGTTTGAATAATCGTCTTTTATTGGAACTACTATCTATGCTGTTTTGGGAACCTATAATAATTTATTCAATCAAAAGTTGTATGTTAATATTATCTGACTTATTTTACTATTTAAAAATATAACTATCGAAGGAGTTTTGATATGATTAGAGGATTATATGAAGCGCATTTACCTGTGAGTAATTTACAGGAATCGATTAAATTTTATCAAAAGCTTGGTTTAGAACTAGCAAGCGAACAAGAAAAGCTGGCTTTCTTTTGGATTGTAAAGGGGGAAAGTTGGTTAGGTCTTTGGGAAAGTGAAACTGTAAACCTTCCATATCACCCATCAATTCGTCATTTAGCATTTAAAGTAGACAAGAGTGAAGTTGAGAAAGTGAAGGAGTGGCTAGAGTCTGTAAATATCGAAATACGCTCTTCTTTTGGTTTCTCCCCAGAGATGCAACCGTTAGTATTTAAAAATATTCCACATCATGCAGCTGTATATTTTTACGATCCTGATGGCAATTCATTAGAACTAATAACACCATTAGATATGGAACTTCCTGATAACGAAAAAATGATGACGTTGGTAGATTGGAAAAAGAAACACATGAAATAAACAACGCTTACTTATCAGTGCCTTGTTAATGTTTAATTTTCTTATTCAACAATCGGGCGCTATTGTTGACTAAACCTTGGATTTTCAACCGACTTTATTAGTATGTTTTTTTAGTATAGTGAAGTATCTTACATCAAAATTAAACAACTATATTTTTACCCCGTCCTAAATTCAGGACGGGGTTATGCTTGTTTGGCTTTTTAAATTAAATTACTTTATTGTCTTGTTACATATTTCTCTTACTTGGTGTTTATCATTTCAATATGTTTAAGTTGATTGTAATAACCATTTCTTTAGTTTTGCATTGTCCTCGACTAATAAGGGGGATTTTCAAAAAATGAAATTATTAAGAGAAATGTAAGGATTAAGATAAAGATTCTTAAAGAGATAATGATATTATTTTTAACAAATAACAGCTTTTCTTGAAATGGGGAGCAGAGTGAGGTGCAAAAATGAATTCAATGCTAAAAGTTTTGGAAGTAAGGGATGTATCTAAATCAATAAAAAAAAGGCAGCTGCTTCATGAACTTAATTTTGTTGTAAATAAGGGGGATATTTGCGGATTTTTAGGACCAAATGGCGCTGGCAAGACTACTTTGATCAGAATTGTTATGGGGCTAGTTAAGCCTTCTCAAGGAGATGTTCTAGTATTAGGGCATTCTGTGACAAAACAGAGAAGTAAAGCATTAGAAAGGGTAGGGGCAATCGTTGAAACTCCCATTTTTTTCGACCATATGACGGGAAGGGGGAATTTGAAAAACTTGATAAAGCTACATTCTAATATTCCTAAGTCCGATAAGAACAAAAAAGTAGAAGAAGTTTTGGAGTTGGTTGGCTTAAAGGAAAGAGGAAATGATAAAGTTAGCACCTATTCTCTAGGAATGAAGCAAAGGTTGGGGATTGCCCAGGCATTATTAGGAGACCCTGAAGTAATTATTCTGGATGAGCCAGCAAATGGCCTTGATCCGATGGGTATGAAATTTTTGCGGGATCTGATTCTTTATTTAAGAGATGAAAAAGGGCTGACATTTTTAATATCAAGCCATTTACTTGATGAACTACAAAAAATAAGCAATAAGATTATCATGATTAATGAAGGCAAGCTGAAATGGAGAGGAAAACTTGATGATCTTATTGGAAAAGCAAAGTGGGAGATTCGCTGCGAACAAACGGATAAAGCTTTGTATCTTTTAAAAGGAAAAATCCAAATAAAGAGAGTAGATTCAAAGACCTTTGAAGTAGTATGTACAGTAGAAGAACTAGAAGCACTTCAGAGACTGCTAGTAGCAGAAAAGATTGAAATCTCGGGTATTGAAAAATCAGAAAGAAACCTAGAACAAATATTTATTGAGCTGATGACACAATGAAGCTCTTATTTCAAAATGAATGGGAACGGCTTTGGAGCAGAAAAACTTCATTTCTTTTTTTACTTTTTACCCCAATTCTAGTTTTTATCACAGTCATTCAATCCTTGCAAAACAATAAAACTCTCGAAAAAACGGATCCACAGTATTCTTTCTGGTCGAATTTCCCTATTATGAGTTTGTCTGAAGTCTTTATGCTGTATTTTAATATTGTTGCTGTTTTGTTAGTCGTAATTAGCTTTACCCATGAATATAGGACGGGCCAGCTAAGAATGATTCTACAAAGAAGCTATAGTTTTTCGAAAGTATTTTTTGCGAAGTATATTGTTGTTTTGTTATATCTATTCTTATTGCTAGTTTTCTATTTCGTTTGTTCTTTAGTTATGGGATTAATCGTTTTTGAAGGTGCAGAAGAAGTATACCTTTTCTTTCAACCTGAGCCGGTAACACCAATTAAATCTATGTCTTATAGTGTAAACTATTATCTTCTATCTTTCCTATCGTTGATAGCCGTAGTCAGTACCGCAATCCTCGTGGGAGTTGTGAGCAGATCATCAACATCTGCTTTTGCCGCAACAGCAGCTTTTTTCCTAGTTTCCATGATTTACCCAGTACTTTTGGGGATATTTGGAGAAGTCATTGGCTATTCTCAGTATGTCTATTTTTCTCTTATTGAGATACAGTTTAGCGGAGTTGTTCAAATGCTTACGTCTAACTTGTTTTTAAGGAGATGGATTTTTTCAATATTGGTGATCTATATCGTCTTAGGCACGAGTGCTGCTCTAGGTGTGTTTTCTAATAGAGATTCCTTACATTAAATGGCCATTCTGGTAGAAGGATTTTTCAGGAGCTTGAAAAGAAAGCTCTCTGAATAATGCCTGAGTGTCAACTGGAAAATGACTCATCATCACACAGGAAAACACAATAAAATGAATTCTAATACGAATATAAAACTTTAGTCATTGGAATCGATATTGCAAGCAAAAGCACGATTCTTGTGTTCCAAACGATCTCAATGAAGAGAAGGATTCAACGCTTTTTAATAATAAGTACTCACTTTACGTGATACACTTGAAAAATTTATAGAGGAAGGAAAAATAAAATGAATGGATTGCTTAACAGTGAATGGCAAAGAATGTACAGCAGAAGAAAAAATATCTTGTTCGTTACAATATTCATAGTTTATATTTTGATGCAATCTTTGTTAGCGGAGAAATTGTTCTTTACAATGGAAGAAAGTGTCCCCCTTACTTCGCTGAATTACTCGATTTTCTTACTGAAAAAAATCTATTATTTGATAATCTTCATTATATTGCCTGTGTTGTGCATTGATAGCATTAATGGTGAGTACCAATCCGGAGAACTTCGTCTAGTTGCAATTAGACCATTGTCATTGAAGCGAATATTATATGTGAAATGGTTCCTGCTGATTGCTATAGTAGCATCTATAATGGTTATTACTTATGCAGTTGGAACGATTGCAGGATACTTGTTCTACCCGAAGGCTAATTCTGTAAGTTTTTATTATGAAAATGCACCTGTTTTAGGAGTAACGGAAGCTTATATTTACCATCTAAAGTATTACTTAGGTGTCTTTTCCGTTTTTGTTGCCTTGATTGGTATTGCTAGTTTATTAAGTGTTTTTCTACCGAATACAATAACTACTATAATAGTATACTTGTTTTTACTATTTATATCAGTGTACTTCAGCGATCTGTTCGATATTTTAATGTTCGGTAGCCAAGAGATGTTTGTATTATTAGTTGAGGCAGACTTCTCCTACTTATGGTTTATCCTACTTGTTATTTTACTAACGTATTCTTTAACACTTTGGATATGGAAAAATAGGGAATGGGTTAAATAGACGAAGGGAATAAATCGTTAAACTACAAGAACAAGTAGAAATAAATATATTAAAAGGTGTTAAACTATTTTTGAAGTTATTCATACTGTTGACTTGAAATGCGCTAGACCTTTCCTGTTATTCTTAAAAATGTTAAAATATGATGTGTAAATGAACGTGTTTAAATAATAGTTGAGGTGATATACATGAGCCTTTCAAAGATTTTGATTGCTGAAGATGACAAGGAAATTAGCCATCTAATTCAGAGAACGCTGCAAAATGAAGGATACGAAACTGAAGTGGTGGATAATGGAAGAGATGCACTGGATTGTATTAATAGTTTTCATTATGATTTGATAATCTTGGATATAATGCTACCTAAAATAGATGGATTAGAAATATTACAGCACACTAGGCAGCATAAAAATACACCCGTAATGATTTTAAGTGCTAAAGGGGGAGAACAGGATAAAGTGTTGGGTTTAGGGCTTGGAGCTGATGATTATATTTCTAAGCCTTTTTTTATTGGTGAGTTTCTGGCGAGAGTGAAAGCACAGCTTAGACGTTACCTTTATTTAAATGAAACAAAAAAAGGAGATTCCACAATAATTCTTAAATGTGATGATTTAGAATTGAACCGAGATACATATTTAGTAACAATTAAAAATAAAAAGATCAAGTTAACGGCTAAGGAATTTGCCATTTTAGAGCTTCTACTTACACATCCTGCAAAGGTATTCAGTAAATCGCAAATTTTTGCACATATTTGGAAAGAGGATTTCCATGTTGATGACAATACCGTAATGGTGCATATTAACCGTTTACGCAACAAAATTGAAGCTGATCCTTCCAATCCAAAATATGTACAGACTGTATGGGGAATAGGTTATCGATTAGCAGGTGAAAAGAAATGATATGGATCATCATAATATTGTTGCTACTCAATATTCTGGTATTAATTTATGATAAAATTTCCATCAATAAGCAGATCATTAAAATACAAAGAGATATAGAGGAGTCTATCTCTAACGACACTATTAGACATATACGCGTTCACTATTCGAACGCTCAATTAAGAAGACTTATAGAGTCAATGAATCAATTTATGGAAAAGTATCGAAATAACAAAGAAAGGACGAGTTTTCTTGAAATAGAAAGAAAGAAAACGATTACGAATATCTCACATGATATTAGGACCCCTTTAACCTCCATATTAGGATATATGGAGGTTATTTACAGGGAAAACAACAGGATGAGTGAAGAAGACAGGTTGAGATATCTTGAAGTTGTTTATCAGAAAGCACAGAATTTAACTGCTATCACTGAATCCTTTTTTGAGCTATCACAGCTGGAGGCCGGGGAGATACAAATTAAACTAAAAAGGGAAAATATTATAGACATTATCAAAGATGTTTTTGTAATCTTTTTTGTTGAATTCGAAAAAATCGGTTTAACTCCAGTGATAAATTTACCTAATAAACCTTTATATGTAAAGTGTGACAGAGCTTCTGTTGAGAGAATCTTAAATAATCTAATCCAAAATGCAGTTAAATACGGATCTGAAGGAAAAATGATTGGCGTTCAAGTTCAACGTATTGATAGCTACTGTTGGATTGAAATTTGGGATAAGGGAGAAGGTATTTTGGAAAAGGATTTGCCTTACGTCTTTAATCGGTTGTTCCAGTCTCAGAAATCTCGCAGTAATACAGGAAACGGTCTAGGTCTTTCCATCTCGAAGAAATTAGTAGAAGAACAAAAAGGACAAATTAGAGTAACAAGCAAGCCTTATGAAGAAACCAGTTTTTCTTTCTCATTATTGGCCGATGATGAGAATTAAGAAAAATGTAAGAGAATGTTTAGAGACATTTTAAAAAATTATAGTAATATTCTAAGTGTTAATGAAATCACTTTTATGGATAAAATTACATATTGAGAGGAGGAGGGGAATGGACTATGTATTAAGGACATTTAGTTTAAACAAAATCTATCAGAATAAACACGTTGTACAAAATATGAATATGACTATAAAAAAAGGAGAGATATACGGATTAATAGGGAAAAATGGAGCAGGTAAAACAACAACTTTAAGAATGATCTTGAATTTAATTAAGCCATCTAGTGGAAAGGTTGAACTGTTCGGAAAAAACCCAGCTACAAACCAAGCGATCTTTGAGAAAATAGGATCATTCATCTGCCATTCCAATTTTTATCATAACCTGACAGCGGAGGAAAACCTCGAAATACATCGTCGGCTTATGGGGGTTATCTCAAAAAAACGTACGGAAGAAATGCTGAGGAAAATGGATCTCTGGCAATATAAAGATAAAAAGGTAGAGGATTTTTCTGTTGGGATGAAGCAAAGGTTAGGGATTGCTAGAGCTATGCTACATTACCCTGAATTCCTTATTTTAGATGAGCCAACGAATGGGCTAGATCCTCAAGTAGTGAAGAATTTAAGACAGACCTTGATTAAGCTTGCAAATGATTATGAAGTAGCCATCTTGCTTTCCAGTCATATTTTATCTGAAGTTGATTATTTATCGAACATTCTTGGAATCATTCATAAAGGTAATTTAATTGAAGAATTAAATTACGATGCTTTACAAGAAAAGAAAAAGAGGTATTTGCAGTTATCCGTAAATGATGTAAAAAAGGCTTCTTTCATTCTTGAAACAGAGTTAAATATTTCAGACTATATCATTTGCAATGGAGGAATTATTAAAGTTTACAATAAGATTAACTCAGCTGAGTTGAATTCTAAAATGGTTGAAAGTTCTGTGGAAGTATACGAAATGATAAATGCATGTGACTCGCTTGAGAATTACTTTTTATCGATCACAGAGGAGGAGGGATCTTATTGATCACTATCCTGCAAACTGAATTATTGAAATTGCGCAGGACAATGGTTCAATGGATGAGTATATGTGTCATTATAATACCTATTGTCTTTAATTTCATATATGCTATGCTTTCAAGCAGTATGGGAAACGCTTCTTTTAATTGGAACACGGCATTAATATATGCGAACTTTTTGCTGACTGTTCTTATAGCACCAATCTTCTACGCTGGTATAGCCAGTTATATATTTTCAAGAGAATATCGTGAAGGGACAGCGGAAGCTCATTTTACCTATCCCTATAAGAGAACTTCCTTATTTATAGGGAAAATGATAATTATTTTCCTTTTTATCATACTCTCCTGTTTCATAATCTTTAGTGCGAATCTTATAATAAGCCTTTTTTTTGCCGATTCTCCTCCGCCAACCTTATTCATAAAAATTGGATTCCTGAATAGTATAAAAATTTCTGTCACTCAATGTGTGCTGGTTTGTATCACTATATTGGCTAGTCTTGTTTTTAGAAATATAGTGGCAGGAATCCTTACAGCGGTAATTGGCTGTTCTACTGCTATAGCTATGCTCTTTTCAGCAGTAGGCGATTGGCAGCTACTTAACCCCTACTTTTTTAGTATGGTTGTAACGGATATACAAAATTATGATTATGACTATATTTATTTAGGTATAGGGGTGATAATTATAGTAGGAGTTATTGCTTTTCTAAGCGCACTACATATTTACAAAAATAATGATATTACAAATAAATAATGTTTATGCGAAGGCAGGAGTTAACCATTAATGTTCTTATTTTTCCGATTTAAGGAAAAATATGCTACAGCAAAAAGACTGTATTGATCTTTTTGGAAAGCGCCTTATCTTCGACTTTTAGAGCACGTTTACTTGTTAGGTTCGCAGGTAATAATAAGTACTTTTCGGAATTTCAAGGACGTCACACATTACTGATACCGAATATTTGTGAGCGTTATTTCGAATCACATCTATTTTCGTCCCATGAGCAGCGCTGCTTGCTTTAAAATATCATTTTCCATCAATAAACGTTGGTTCTCTTTGCGTAATTGAGCTAGTTCGTTTTCTTCTTTAGAGCGATTATCTTTGGCGGCGAATGAACCTGTTTCTTGATGGTTTTTAATCCAGCGATCTAACGCAGAAGGTGTAATATTATATTCTCTAGCAATGTCTGCACGAGATTTACCATTTTCATAAAGCTGCACAAGTTGTAGTTAAAATTCGGGTGTAAAAGTTCGACGTTGACGTGTCATATTAGCACGCTCCCTTAATTTTATAGCCTAAGTTTACTAGCCCTTATTTTTTATGTCTAACTTAGTGTAGCCTATCCACCTCTAAGAAATTTAACTTTATAGATGAATTTATTGCGAGTTATAATACTTTTATTTTCACTAATGCTACTTTATAACAATCGTGCAATAGCAGCCACGAAACATCTCAATCCTATAGAAAGCCAATTAATGTCTTTTATGAATGGTTTACACGTTGTCGAACCGAAACAAGCCGTTGAATTGTGGATATTAGGCGTAAATAATCGAAGTGGTACTGTTCAATATGCGATGCTGTCTCCTACGCTCCAAAAACTATCAAGGGAAAAATTTGAGCAAACGCATTGGGTGACTGGCCAGTCAAGCCCTTCAGTTAGAAACTTTCGTCTTACCAAAATAGAAAAGCTTAGCGAATCCATAATGCGGTATACCGTTAAATACGATTTAGAAACATAAGTTGAAGATTATGGTAGTTGGCAGAAGGTTATAACAGTGGAAAAGAATCTAGAACCCTTTAGAGAGTATTGGTTTATTTCATCAATAACAACGAAATATAATCAATGGGAAGCATTTACCTCTGCCGAGACAGTTTTAAAATAATGCATTGTAGTTAACAAACCAACAATAGCAGCTTATTTCTCAAAGAAATAGGCCCTTTTGAGTTAGATTGTTATTATTTAATTATTTTGGTGGATATTCATACGTTTTGAGGTGTGTGTGATTTATCAATTTTACCTTAGGTCCAACTGAAATTTGATAGGTCATTCGGTCTCTCCCTATTGGAATATGGTGTCCACCATCTGTAGGTTCAATTTCAAATGTAATTTCCAATAAAAAACCACGGAAACCATTTACTCTTCTTGTTTCAATCACTTCAATTTTCCAGGGAGTGACTTGAGATGCAAAATCCTTTAGAATCCTAGGACGATAATAGCTAATCAAATCTTTTTGAATATACGGAGTAAGCATTAGCATAAGCATATCTTGTAATCTTAGTTCTCCAGAGTCTTGAGTTGATTTAGCTGACGAAACGGTTGTTGTTTGAAAAGAAGTAATAAGAACAAGGGATAGTACAAAAGTGGTTAACATCTTTTTCATTTTCTTCAATACACCACTTACACTTTATCTAAATAAATTGTATTGTTTCCTCTTCAGAATTAAGTATGTGCTTATTAAACAATCGGGCGCTTTCCTGGAATAAGGAAAATGCTTTTTTCATTAAAGGGCCAGATTGTTGAATAAGGGGTCTAGTCAGCTTATGTGGATTTACAACGGTAAGCAAAGAAATAGCCCAAAACGATGCTTTGGTGACTTTCCTCATCATAATTATGGTAAAATAAGTTAATTATAAAGTGTTAGGGAATTGCTTTTATTTGTAGATGATTGGGGGATAATTAATGGAGTTTAATATTTTGATGTATATAATGCTCATTTTAAGTCATTTAATATCTGTCAGTTTAATATTGGCTATTTTTACTTCCGTCTTTGTGAAAAGTAGAAAGAAGGGATATGTATTTTTAACAATCTATATATTACTAAGTATATATTCGTTAACCACTGTATTTAAGGACTCAATGTTATTAGGAAGTTATATGTTTATTATATACATTTGCTTAGGTGTAGTAACTTACTTTGTCATTAAAAAGAAACTTTCAAAAGGAACCGAAATTTAGATATGGATGCTTAGTGCAGCAAGTACTTCAAACGTCCCCAAGCCATGCTTTGGGGACGTTTTATATTCAACTAACGTAAGCAGAATAGTTCAATAAAAGTGTGGATTAATTTGGTGAAATAGATTCAGAGGGGAGGAAATGTAGTGAGGAATTTTATTTCTGTTTTCATAATAGTTGTTGTAGTCGTCTTAGTAATTAATATAGACATCGATAAAAATGATAGTTTCTCTTCTAATAATAATGATGATGAGAAACAAGGGGACCGTATTGCATCTGTACTTGATAATGCATGGGATGAATTTGGATTATTTAGTTTTGAAATAGGTGATACAGATCCGATAATCCGGATTGTAATGGATGAAACTAAAAGTGAATTACAACTGAAAAAGTATTTAGAGGAAAATGTAAATAAAACAGATTTGAATCAATACAACATTGAAATTACTAAAAAAAGTTTACACGAAGTTGAGACAGAGAGTTTTATGATGGAGGTTTCAGTTATTGTATCTGATTATTTACAAGAAAATAATTATCACGATGTGGACATTTACGCCCCTTCAATTGAACCTACACCGATACTAAAAATATCGATTCCTAAGTCCAGTACACGTTCTAGCGAAAACATAAAAAAAGAGCTAGAAGATGTATTAGCTTCTAAGAGCGCTGAACTACCAAACAAAGATATTTCCTATGAAATCCAGGTGATAGAGCATATTGATGAAAGTACTATTGAATCAGATGCCGTAATCAGTGATGTTGTCGAAGATTTTCAAGGAACAGCAAACCATTTAATTATTTCTAGTACAGATATTTTTAAAGGAAATGGTATCTATAAAATGTCTTGGGAGCAACCATCAGATTCGAAGGATTATAAATTTCATGTTACAAACAATACAGGGACAAATGTAACCGTGCAAATTCAACAGAGTAGTCACACGCAAACTTATAATTTAGTGGCTAATGGTTCTACTACATGGGTCCAATCAGAAGCTTCTTCTGGTGATCATACAATAATGGTTACCACATCTGATGGAAGTATTTTTAAAGGGGATGTTTTTGTCAGTAGATCTGATGTTCCATTGAACCAATTAGAAAGAATTTAACAAAGTTAAGTTCTTTAACAGGGGATTTAGTGCAACAAGGATTTATAACGTATACATAAATAAACAAAATAACGTCCCCAAATGAAAGTTTGGAAGTACAAAAAAAGCCAAGAAATGCTGTGAAACCAACGTTTTTTGGCTTTCCCTTTTAATATTGTTTATACAGCTTTTTCTGCAAAGGTATTTAAACATAGCTACAATAAGACTACTTCCAGGGACTATAGTTGAATAACGATGTTCAACAATTGGGCGCATTTCTGTAATAAGGAATGTGCCTTCCTCCATTAAAGGGCCAGTTAGCTGAAGAAAAGTAATGTACAGGTTGGCCTCGTTGTGTGTATCATCTAAGGCTTAGGACGGATATTAAATTAGACTCTGGGTGTATAGAAATGATAATAAAATAATGTTAAATTTTACTTATATTTGTAAATCAGTGTATTGTAAAACCTTTTAGCTTTATCTTATAATATTTACCAAATATAGGGAGATGAGGAGATGAAACGCAATGACAACAAACCGTGTTAACTTCATCGATACAATGCGTGGGTTCAGTTTATTTGGCATCTTAATGGCGAATTTACTGATTTTCCAGTTTGGCATGTCTGGCAAAGACGAATTAAAAGATCTATCTGCCCTTGATAATGGGGCTTTGTATTTTGTGAAAATCTTTATAGAGGAATCATTTATGCCAATCTTCACTATGTTATTAGGCTACTCTCTTATTAAACTTATCGAATCTATACGTAAGAAAAAGGATAAGAGTCGATGGTCCATCTTACGAAGGGCAACTGGGCTAATTGCTTTAGGTTTGCTCCATTCATGTTTATGGGAGGGCGATATTTTAGCTACCTATGGATGCATGATTTTAATTTTCATTCCATTTATTAATCGCAAACCAAAAACGTTATTTATTTGGGCCGGTATCTTACTTTTACTTTCACAAGTTCTAGGATCAATTTATCCTTTAATACTTTTTGGAATGGGTCTCGGGAAAACGCAAGCTTTTGTAAATATGGAGAACGAAAAGAAATGGTATTTGATTGGCTTGTTACTGGTTCCTCTGGGTCTAGCTTGTAAAAGTTATAGTTATATAGATAGTTATTTTTCTGGCATGTTGGGGTCACAGCTACTTTCAGTAGGCTATGTTTGCCTGGCAGCTTTGTTATATAAAACTCGCCCAGTACAATTGCTATCACCTGCGTTTGAGAGTGTCGGTAAACTTTCATTAACCAATTATCTAATGCAAACCATTATTTGTACAACTGTATTTTATGAATATGGTTTAGGGTTATCTGGAAAATTAGGCGTTTTAGGCGGAATTTTATTTGGCATAGTTCTTTACAGTTTGCAATGTATTTTCAGCCTTGCTTATTTAAAGAAATTTAAACGAGGACCATTTGAAACGATACTTCGAATTTGGACAAATTGGTCTTGGAACGGACTGAATAAGGTAAAACAGAAAGGAAGTGCTTTACATGGATAGTGACTTCAAATCTACAATAGGCATGGAAAAGAGCAGGTTATACATATAGGGAAAAGAAATGGAACCGTTTCCCTCCTAAAGTCTTTCATGTGCAGTTTGTTATGTTCTTTTGTTTTTGGCTAGATAGAATTCCATAATCGGGCGCGATTCTGTAATAAGGATCAGCGCTCAATTTTCATCAAAGGGCCATTTAATTGAATAATGATTGATCTTAGGGTGTAGATTTGTTCAAAATGGGTAGATGTTTTAATGGAGTTGGAGAAAATCTTATAAATAAGCGAGATGATTTGGTGAATAGGTTTAAAGAGGAAATTATTAAGCATCAAATAGATTCAATTGAGTTTGTAAAGTCATTAAACGCTTTGAGTGAAAAGGAATGGAGAACTCAGATTGAAGATGGTAAATGGACAGTGGCAGAAATCATCGGACATTTCAAACCTTGGGATGAATTTATCTTACATGAACGTTTACCTTATTTATTTTCTGAACATGAGCTTCCGAAAGGTCCAGAGAGTGGGAAAACGAACGCAGAATCAGCCACTATTAGTAGAGCAGAAAAACAACAAGTAACAATAGATAAGTTTATCTCTTCAAGAAAAGAACTTTATAAAGCGATTGTTGAGATTCCTAATGATCGGTGGGCGGAAAAATTCTCTATTGGAAACACCACTCTATCATTGTATGAATATTTTAGAGGATTAGCTCAACATGACCATCACCATTTTGACCAAATTAAAAATAGCATTCATTTAGAAGAAAGAGGGAATCCCTTCAATTTCCGTACACCTTAGATAATTATTCAATTATTCCGTTATAGGGCGCGATTCTGTAACAAGGATCAGCGCTTGTTTTCATTAAAGGGCCAGATTGTGGAATAACAATTTTTTAAGAAATGTTACCTAACGACGCTTGTGCAAAAATAATATAGTTGTTTAATTTACAATAAAGTCATTTAAAAAATAATATAGTTGTTTAAAAATCCTTATTCCACGAACGGAGCAGCATTCCTGTTTGAAGGATGTTCGAGGTCTTGAAAGAAAAAGAGTCCTCTAGTATGATGCATGAGTGTCAACGACCATTGACCCATCATCAAACAAGGAGGACTCCTTTATGCATTCTAAATGGAATAATAAAATTAATC
>NZ_JBIWEY010000057.1:0-17362 GCF_044762775.1 Lysinibacillus sp. NPDC096418 | reverse complement strand
CCACGGACACCCTTGCTCTTGGCTAACCTCTACTTCTGTCTTCGGGGTTCGGGACTTACACCCTATAGTTCATGTGCATGCCGGGCGCACCAAAAGAGCATGCATAGGAGTTTATCCTATACATGCTCTTTCTTTTGCTCATTCAAAGTAGTCTTTATAGTAACCGCCAACATTACCTGTGTTGTCGATAATGAAAACGAACTCTTCCGTCTCATTTTTCACTTCGTATTCTTTACCTACTGTTAACACGTTTGACACCAAATATTTTGATGCATTCGTATGTTTGCAAGTTACCGTACGAATTGTCGGTGCATCTTTCCATTTTAAATGTAACATCGTATATCTACCTCTCTTTACTAGCACTAAGCTAACCGCTTATAGTCTATTTTATACGATTTCTGTACTTTTGTGGAGAAAAAAACCATACTATTTCATATTTCGTCTAAAAAAGTGGTGTGCTAGCTCTTAACACTTATAATTAGCGACATATTAATGTGTTTTTCGATGTCTATCACCACTGTATCTTGAAATAATGTTACAATACTTTTAAGAGGTGTTCAAATGAGTTTTGGTGGTGTACCGCAATGGTTTTTCATTATCGCTATTGTGTTTGCAATCTGCTTTGTGCTAGTTGCAGAATGGAATTCGAGAAAATAAGTGAGCCCGATTAAATCGGACTCACTTATTTGTGTTTATTTTAATGTACGTTTTAAAAACTCTTTCGTACGTTCATGCTCTGGGTTTACTAACACTTTTGAAGGTGCTCCTTCTTCTACGATAACACCTTTATCCATAAAGACAACTCGGTCTGCTACTTCTTTCGCAAACTCCATTTCATGCGTAACAACTAGCATTGTATTGCCTTCCTTGGCTAGTTGACGCATTACCTTCAATACCTCCCCTACCATTTCAGGGTCAAGCGCTGAAGTCGGTTCATCAAATAGCATTACTTCTGGATTCATGGACAATGCACGCGCAATTGCAACACGCTGTTTTTGACCACCAGATAACTGTCGAGGCTTCGCGTTGACAAACTGAGACATACCTACAACTTCTAAATATTTCAACGCTACTTTTTCAGATTCTTCTTTTGAACGCTTCAATACTTTCACTTGTCCAACTGTACAATTTTTCAAGACATTATGGTTATTGAATAAATTAAACTGTTGAAATACCATTCCTAAATGAGTACGATATTCTTGAATATTGTGCTTTTCATCTAATATATTTTCACCTTTATAAATGATTCTTCCACCACTTGGCGTTTCGAGTAAGTTGATGCATCGTAAAAGTGTCGATTTTCCAGAGCCTGACGAGCCAATCAGACAAACTACTTCCCCTTTTTGGACTTGGAAATTCACATCCTTTAACACTTGGTTACGGCCAAATGATTTACTTAAATGTTCAATTTGAATGACTGCCATTTGTTCGTCCCCCTATATAATTTCTTTTTGTTCTTTTTTATAAGCATCTGGTCCATCAAGTCGTTTTTCTACATACAGTAAAATGCGTGAAGCTGTAAATGTCATGATGAAGTACAGTACACACGCTACAAAAAATGATTCAAAGTAACGGAAGTTATTACCCGAAATCGACTTTGTTTGGAAGAATAATTCTGTTACGCCGATAACACTTAATACCGCTGTATCTTTAATGTTCATAATTAACTGATTACCCGTAGCAGGTAAAATGTTACGTGCAACTTGTGGTAATACTACGTGAATCATTATCTGCAAATGATTCATACCTATTGCAGAAGCAGCTTCGTATTGTCCTTTATCGATGGATACTATACCACCTCGAACAATTTCAGCCATATACGCTCCTGTATTAAGTGAAACTACTAAAATACCAGCAGTAATAAAGTGCATATCAATACCAAATGCCATATCTAATCCGTAGTAAACTACCATTGCCTGTACAATCATTGGTGTACCACGGAAAAATTCAACGTAACATTTCAGTATAAAATTAAAAAGCTTTAAAACATAATGCTTTACGTTCTTTTTACGTGTTGGAATGGTATGCATAATTCCAATGAAAAATCCGATAAATGCACCAATAATTGTACTAATAATAGATATTAATAACGTATAATACGCCCCTCGTAAAAACATCTGCCAGTTGTTTTCTATAATTGAAAGAATCCATTCTAT
Organism: Lysinibacillus sp. NPDC096418; assembly: GCF_044762775.1. Lineage (NCBI taxonomy): Bacteria > Bacillati > Bacillota > Bacilli > Caryophanales > Bacillaceae > Lysinibacillus > Lysinibacillus sp. NPDC096418. Next base: position 15,206 of record NZ_JBIWEY010000057.1, on the reverse strand, counting down.
ACTCATGCTGTTCCCCCTAAAAACGCAACAATTGCTTGTTCATTTATAAAACTAACACGGACTATACATATAGTCCGTGCAAATTGTATTACTGTGCTGCCGGTTGTTGAAGAATCGCTTCTTCCATAATTTTTTGACGATCGTCCTCAGAAATACCTTTTAGTATTCCATTGATTTTTTCTAGATTCGTATCACCTTTACGAATACCAACGGCAATAGAAGTATTAGCAATATCAGTATCAAAACCTTTACCAAATGATATGAACTTAAAGTTATCGTTGACACCTTGTGCTGACATTCCTTCAGAACGTGGAGCAACGTATGCATCAATTTCTCCAGCTTCTAATGCTTCACGCATCGCAGAGAAGCTCTCCATTGCTGTTTGTTTGTTAACGCCATCGAATTGATCGATTACATCGTAATTAGAAGTGTTTAACTGTGCTGTTACATTAGCACCTGAGAAATCTTGCATTGATGTTGCATCTTCATATTTACTGCCTTTTTTCACAATGATTCCGAAATCTTCAAATGACACAAACGTGAATTTGTCATTAGCAGCTTGTGCAGAAATTCCTTCTGGACGTTCCGCTACGTAACCATCGATTTTCCCTGCTTCTAATGCTACACGCATTGCAGGAAAGCTTTCCATTGCTGTTTGTTTCTTAACTCCTTGGATTTGATCGATAACATCATAGTTAGAAGTGTTTAACTGAGAAGTAATTTTAGCTCCTGAAAAGTCTTGAATTGATTCAGCTGATTCATATTTACTGCCTTTTTTAATAACCATTACGAAATCAGATGTATAATAGTTTTCTGTGAAGTCAATCGTTTTTTTACGATTTTCTGTTGGAGACATCCCTGCTATAATGGCATCAATTTTTTTTGATTGAAGTGCTGGTACTAAACCATCCCACTCCATTTTAACAATTACTAATTCTTTCCCTAAACCCTCAGCTATTTTTTTAGCCATTTGAATATCATACCCACCTGCATATTCAGCATTGTCTGCAATTTTCACTGCTCCATTTGAATCATCTTGTTGCGTCCAGTTAAATGGCGGGTAACCAGCTTCCATCCCAATTCGAAGCTCGCCCCCTTCTTTAGTTGTAGCACTTCCACCTGCCGTTTCTTCTTTTTTGTCACTAGTGCCACAGGCAGCTAACATAATGGCAGTCATTACTGTTAACATGAATAATAACCATTTTCTCTTCATGAAATCTTCTCCTTTTCTGTAAAAAAATAAGACAACTGTATGAAAAAAACGACCTAAGTTTAGAACTTAGGTCGTACGTTATCAGCAGTTGCCCAAATCCTCACTATAACTTCCATGTTTCCGAGATAGCACAACCTAGTAAACTGGAATTAGATTTACTAGGACAGTCCTGCAACTATTAATTGCAGACCCAGTATAAAAGTACGAGCTCCTTTTATACTTCGGCGACATTTCCTTCTCCATTGCGTCTACGCTTGCTTATACTCAACAATGAACTAATAAATATCGCGCCTCTACCTCACATAGAACGTGAGGTGAAAATATTTAATTGATAAATAGATACTACTATAGCATCACACTTTTAGTCAAGATAATTTCATCATTTTTCTGACTTTTTTAAATTTAATAGCAAGAATCCATTTAGATTTTCCTATCATAAAAGTCTTAGTACAAAAAAAGTGCTACGAAACAAGTTTGTCTCGTAGCACTTTCGTAACTTAAAATTATGAATTCAATAATAAATCTTCTGGGTTTTCAAGAAGCTCTTTAACTGTTTTTAAGAAACCTACAGAATCTTTACCATCGATAATACGGTGGTCATAAGATAATGCTAAGTACATCATTGGACGGATTGCAACCTCACCGTCAACTTCAACTGGACGTTTTTTGATTGAGTGCATACCAAGGATAGCTGCTTGTGTACCGTTCATAATTGGTGTTGACATTAATGAACCGAATACACCACCATTTGTGATTGTGAATGAGCCACCAGATAAGTCATTTAGACCTAATTTTTTGTCGCGTGCTTTTTTCGCTAAGTCTGCAATTGAGTTTTCAATTTCAGAGAAGTTTTTACGGTCAGCATCGCGTACAACTGGTACAACTAGTCCTTCTTCAGTAGATACTGCTACACCAATATCAAAGAAGTTGTTTAAGTGGATTTCATCGCCAACAATTTGAGCGTTCACGTATGGATATTTTTTAAGAGCTGCAACTACTGCTTTTGTGAAGAATGACATGAAACCAAGTTTAGAACCTGTTGATTCAAAGAACTGGTCTTTTTTACGAGAGCGAAGTGCCATCACATTTGTCATATCGACTTCGTTGAAAGTAGTTAACATAGCTGTTGATTGTTTAACTTCTAATAGACGTTTTGCAATTGTTTGACGACGACGGCTCATTTTTTCAACCGTTACACGTGATTCGTCAACTGCAACGACCGCTTTAGGAGCTGCTGCTACTGGTGCTGCTACTACTGGTGCAGTTCCGTGTGCCGCTACGTCTTGTACACGTACACGACCTTGTGGATCTACAGGAGATACAGCTGCAAGGTCAATCCCTTTTTCACGAGCAAGCTTGCGTGCCGCTGGAGAAGCGATAACGCGTTCACCAGAAGTTTCTTCTACTACTGGTGCAGGTGCTGCTTGTGGAGTTGGAACTGCCACAGCTTCAACTGCTGCTGCTGGAGCAGGTGCTGCACCTTCGCCAGCCTCTACAACTGCGATTACTTGTCCTACAAGAACAGTATCACCTTCGCCAGCAAGAATTTGTGTTAACACACCAGCTTCTTCAGAAATGATTTCTGCATTTACTTTATCAGTTTCAAGTTCAACGATGAACTCACCTTTTTCTACACGGTCGCCCACTTTTTTAACCCATTGAGCGATGCTACCTTCTGTAATCGATTCTGCTAATTCAGGGACTTTAATTTCAGCCACTTTCATTTCCTCCTTTGATGTTTACAAACATCTTATTTCACATGTAAGGCTACCATACTTATAGCCTTACATGCCATAGTTATATCAAAATTGTTTCAACGTAATTGCTCCTGCTGCTTTGTAGTCAGTAAAGGAAAAAATTGACGTATAGACTTAACTATTCATTTGATTGCCAATGAATATAGTGAATTATTTTGCTAATGCTTCTGCAAGTAATTTTGCTTGTGCTGCTTTATGTGAGTCTGCATCACCTTCAGCAGTTGAAGACATAGCTGGACGACCAACATATGTTAATTTTTTGCCGTTATCGTTAGCAATATCAATCATATATTGTGTTGCAAATAAGTATGAACCTTGGTTTTTCGGTTCTTCTTGTACCCATACAAGTTCTTTTGCATTTGGATAGCGTTTAACGATAGCTGCAATTTTCTCTTCTGGGAATGGATAAAGCTGCTCTACTCTTACAATGTGTAAGTGGTCGAACTCAGAACCGTCACCAATTTGGTCAGCTAAGTCAATTGTTACTTTACCTGAACCGAATAGAATACGCTCTACTTTATCTGGGTTACCGCCAAGACCATCTTGTTCAAGCACTGTTTGGAAGCTTCCTTGTGACAGCTGTTCAGCAGTTGCACCAGCAAGTGGGTGACGAAGTAAATATTTAGGTGTTACAACAACTAACGGACGAATAGAATCTGTACCTAGCATTGCTGCTTGACGACGTAATAAGTGGTAGTAGTTTGCTGCATTTGAGCAGTATGCTACAGTCCAGTTATTTTCAGCTGAAAGTTGTAAATAACGTTCCATACGGCTTGAAGAGTGCTCTGGACCTTGCCCTTCATAACCATGTGGTAATAGCATTACTAAGCCTGATTTTTGACCCCATTTAGCACGACTTGATGAGATAAAGTTATCAAACATAACTTGTGCCATATTCGCAAAGTCGCCAAATTGAGCTTCCCAAACAGATAAGCTATTTGGATTTTCCATGTTATAACCATATTCGAAGCCTACTACACCTGCTTCAGTAAGTGGTGAATTGTAAACAGCGAATGAAGCTTTCGCATCAGAAATATTGTGAAGCGGTGTAAACTCGCTATTGTTATTTTTATCATGTAACACTAAGTGACGTTGCGAGAACGTACCACGTTGTGCATCTTGACCTGTGAAGCGTACAGACTTACCATCTTGTAGGATTGAAGCATACGCCAAAGTTTCTGCATGGCCCCAGTCAATTTTGCCTGTTTCAAATGCATCTTCACGCTTTTTCAAAATTTTAGAAAGTTTATTTTGTGGTTCGAAACTTTCAGGCCAAGCTAGTAATTCTTCATTAATTTTTTTCAGGCGATCTTTATCTACTCCTGTTTCTACAACAGGGAAACCATCTTTTACCGCGTCTGGCATTTCAATGATGATATGTTCTGCTGTTTCGCCTACTTCTTTAACGTGATCATAAGATGCTTGCATTTCAGCATAAACAGTTGTGTCTAATGTAGCTACTTCATCATTTGTAACAACACCTTCAGATGCTAATTGCTCACCGTAAAGAACACGAACTGTAGGGTGTTTCGGCACAATAGCATATGTTTGTGGGTTTGTAACTGTTGGATCATCTGTTTCATTATGACCGTAACGACGGTAACCGATTAAATCCACTAAAATATCTTTACCGAATTTTTGACGATATTCAAATGCGAAACGCGCTACTTGCACAACTGCTTCTGGTGCATCGGCATTCACGTGTACAACTGGTACTTCAAAACCTTTAGCAGGGTCCGAAGAATATACAGAAGAACGTGAATCAAAGTGTTCCGTAGTGAAGCCAATCATATTATTCGAGATCACATGGATTGAACCACCAGTAGAGAAACCGCTAGTTTTTGCAAAGTTTAAAGTTTCTGTTACAATTCCTTGTCCTGGGAATGCAGCATCACCATGTACTAAAACTGCTAATGATTTAGATACATCTTGTGTTGGTGCGCCAGCATTTGTTGTATCATCTTGTGCTGCACGTGTTTGACCTGCAACAATTGGTGCTACTACTTCTAAGTGAGATGGATTGTATGCAAGTTTTATTTTCATACCTGTTGGGCTTGTATATGTTGCACCCATGTGGTATTTTACGTCATTTGTCCAACCTTTAGTAATTTCTAATGACCCATCTTTTGGTAAGAAATGTTCATTTGAAACGTGTGCAAAGTCAGCGAACATCATATCGTACGGTTTACGTACAATGTGTGTAAGAACGTTTAAGCGACCACGGTGAGCCATACCAATTTGGAGATTTTTCATATTGTTAGCATTTGATTGATTAGAGATTTCATCCATTAATACAACCAATGTATCTAAACCTTCAATTGAGAAACGTTTTTGCCCTACAAAAGTTTTATGGATGAATTTTTCAAAGCCTTCAACTCGAGTTAAACGATCTAAAATCGCTTTCTTCTCTTCCACAGTAAGTTTAGCTTTTAAAGAACCAGATTCGATTTTACTTTGAATCCAAGCACGCTCCTCAGGATGCACAACATGTGCAAACTCAAAAGCAATTTTGTCAGTATATAATGATTTAAGGTAATTTATAGCATCTTTTCCATTATTAACGCTTACAGGCACTTCGTTAAAGAAAAGCGCTGCTGGCATCTCAACTAAATCTGATTCAGTTAAGCCATATGCACTTAATTCAATACGAGAAGTATCTAATTTGCGATCTTTTAATGGGTAAATATCAGCAGCTAAATGCCCTTGGTTACGAATAGCATCTGCAAGTTGTACTGCAGCTAATACTTTTTTGAAATTACCTGGTTCAACATTCACCGCTTCGCTTACTTCACCAGTAGCTAATGCAGGTGCACCAAACTGTTGGAATAAAGTAACAAGTTCAGCTTCTACTTCATCAGGAGACTGTAAGTATAAGTCGTATTGCTCCATCACGTATCCTAAGTTAGGACCAGAAAAAGCTGACCATGGAGAACTTACAGTTGTAACGTTGTTCGACATGAAAAAAAACCTCCAAATTTTGCCTATAGGCAGTTACATTAATTAAATTACAATTAATTATATAATATTTTCACGTTCATTAAAAGATGGTTCGACACAATTTATACATAATTTAAAGAACGTTTTTTCCATCTCAATCTTACTACTCTTCGCAGAAAATACAACTCTTTTTAGCAAATTAAGCATTTTTTTTCATGAAGGATAGAATTATTAAATAATCCGCGAACATTTCTTACTATTTTAGCGGTATTTTAATAAAGAAAACGGTTCCAACATTCTTTTCACTCTTGACTTTTATTGAGGCATTATATTTCCCAATTAACATTTTTGTAATGCTGAGCCCCAAGCCCGTTCCACCGATTTGCCGATTTCTCGCCTCATCCACTCGATAAAAGCGGTCAAAAATATAAGGAAGATTTTCTTCGGCAATACCGATTCCATTATCTTCTATTTGAATAGATGCGCATTCCCCATCTTTTTCAATCCGAATTTTTACCTCTGGCATTTTTTCACAATAGCGAATGGCATTTTCTATTATATTACGTACGATTTGACGCAGTGCATTTTCCGACATAAATATCGGAGAAATGTCTCCAGATTTCGACAACGTGATTTGCGCATCTGGATAAAGTTGTCTCATATCAGCTACAGTACCTTCAATTACAGCCTCTACATTTGCTTCGCTATCTTCATTCTTTTCTTCTCGACGTGCAAGTTCTAGTAGTTCCTCGATCATTTTCCGCATGCGCACAATCTCTGTTAGCGATGTATCAATCGACTCCTCCAAAATTTCCGGATCATCTTTGCCCCATCTTTTCAGTAAAGAAAGATGACCTTCAATTGCTTGAATTGGTGTACGTAATTCATGGGAAGCATCTGCGATAAACTGTTGTTGTTGCGTAAAAGAGATTTGCAGTTCATTCATCATTGCATTATACATTTTAAGCAAATCACCAATTTCATCATGAGATGTATACGATAATTGAATTGGTTCATTGAAGCCTTTATCCATCACAGATTTCATAGACGTTCGTAACTCTTGCAGCGGCTTCATTAAATAGTTTGCCAAGTAATAGCCAATTGAAGCGGATAACAGAAGCGCCCCAAGACCTGCGATTAGCATTGCCGTTAACAAGTAATTCATAAGTGATTGATATTTTGTCAGTGGATGAACGACCTGTAAATAGCCATAAAAAAAACCAACTCGAATCTTCTCATTTGCAACAAATGCACTAGTTCTATCAATGGTCGTTTGGAAAATTTCCGGATCATTAGTTATCGGAGCACGCTTCGAAGCATTATTAATTCGTAAAATTTCAATACCATCGACATTAAAAAGGCGAACAGTTTGCTCACGGTCCACAATGGAGTTCATAAGTCCAGTATTTTGTTGTATTTGCTGGATTGTAACATTCGGTCCTTGCTCTTCTAAAAATGATGTCAAATCATCTCTCGTACGTTTTACCTTATTTTCTTCCTCGTTCAATAACCATGTATGCAGCGACACATAGACAACGATACATATAATGGCATAGCTAATAAAGATTACGGCACTCGATGTCAGCATCCATTTACGTTGTAGTGACTGATGAAATAGTAGTTCTTCCAACTTCTTCATTCGCGCATCACGTATCCTACACCACGGACTGTCTCAATATAGTCATTCATGCCCCCAGGTAATTTCATTCGTAAGTGTCGAATATATACATCAACAACATTCGTTTCTATATCCGTCTCATAACCCCATACGGACGTTAAAATTAACTCACGCGTACAGACACGGTTTTTATGTTCCACTAATAGTTTGAGTAGATCATACTCCGTTTTCGTTAAATCTAGCTTGTCTCCTTGTAAGGAGACTTCGTATGCAGCAAGATCGATTTCAATATCACGGCAAGTTAGCATGGCATTCGAACTTTTTTCTGGTGTTACCCTTCGTAAAATCGTCCGTATTCTAGCAAGTAGTTCTTCAATAGCAAACGGCTTTACCATATAATCATCCGCTCCAGCGTCTAAGCCCGCAACCCGGTCCATTACCGCATCTCGAGCGGTTAATAACAGAATAGGTACTTGTGACTGTGCACGGACACGACGGCAAATTTCAATACCATTTAGGCTTGGTAGCATAACATCCAGCAACAGTACATCAAAATCTTCTGACAGTGCAAACTCCAAACCTACTCGCCCATCAAAAGCAACTGTAACCTCATAACCCTCATGTTTTAATTCTAATTCGACAAAACGTGCAATATTTTTTTCATCTTCTACTAACAATATTTTTTTAGGCATATAATCACCTTCTATTTCTATTTAAATCTACTTTCTTATAGAATAACATCAAATAAAAGATCTGTACTACAAGTAGATACTTGTTCGTACAGACCTTTTAATTTTATTTAATTGAAACTCGTAACTAATGCTCTATAGTAGTGGTTATTCTACATCAAGATCCAATTTCGGTGTTGATCCATTAACATATAAGTTATTTTTACCGATTTCTTTCGCCTTATAGAGTGCTTGATCCGCTAAATCCATTAACTTGTCTAATGTTTTAGCATGGTCTGGATAGTAAGCTATCCCCATTGAAGCGGTCGGTGTAAATTGATGCTGTTCAATTGTCCAACCAATTTGTAACTCATTGCGGATACGGCAAATAATTTGCATCATTTGTGTTCTTCTTGCCTCAACATCACGTGACAATCCTGTTAATACGACAATAAATTCATCTCCGCCAATACGGATGACCAAATCATGATGACGAATAGATTTCTTTAACACACTGCCAAACTTTCGAATAAAAGCATCCCCTGTTTCATGTCCAAATTGATCATTTACTTCTTTAAAATTGTCACCATCAATATAAATCATTGCTAAACTATCGATATCTCTATTCGCATCTGCTAAAATTTTCGGGAATTCTTTGAGTAAAAAACGACGGTTAGGCAACTGAGTTAAGCTATCATGGTAGGCTAAATAGAGCAAATCATTTTCTCGTTCTTTTCGATGGGTAATTTCGCGAGAAACCATTATTATTTGTGAAAACTTTTCATGCCCTGAATCTTTGACTACGGTGACGTTTCCTTCTGTCCATACAGGTAAGTTATCTTTTGTCTCTAATAGCAATTCAAATTGTGAATCGGATTGGCATTCAACATTATTTAAAAAATTTTGCCATGCCTTTTTGCTTATATCCGCCACAATTGAACTATAAAACCGTCCTTGCAGTTCAATTGATTCAAAACCTAGATAATTCGTATAAGACGGTGATGTATACATGATAATCCCATCTTCATTGGTAATTACGATCAAATCATTCGTGTTTTCCGTAATGAGTCGAAAAGTTCTTTCAATATTTTTCAATTCCGTTAACATTCTCTTCTTATCCGTAATATCATAGTTAATGGATAAAAATTGCTCAGTTATACCCTCTTCATTTTTCAAAGGTATAATCGTTACATCCATCCAATAAAAAGCATGATATTTTGTACGATAACACAGCTCTCCGCGCCAAATCTCGCCTGCCTCAAGTTTTTGTTTCATATTAGATATATAGTTCACCGGATGATTTCGTGATTCGATAAAATCATATAGCGTACCGACCAAATTTTCTTTCGTATAACCAATTACGTCTAATAACAATTTATTAATATCTAAAATGTGACCTTCTATATCAAAAATCACAATACCTGCCGCGGAATTCAGCGCAGCTTTAAACACTTCGAAACCATGTGTTTTTATACGCAGTTCCGCCTTTTGCTCTGCAAACTCAGTAATATCATGCATAATTAGGAAAATCGCTAAAGAGTTGTCCCCTTGCATAACGGGTGAGAAAGAAACTACGTAATAGCGCTTTTCTTTTTCTAATGTTTGAAAAGACAGTATTTTTTTCGTAATCGTTTCGCCCTTTGAAGCTTGTTTTATATACGCTGTTATTTTACCAAATTCCCCATCTGGGATTATCGGTAATTGACTAAAAGATTGTTGTTTAATATGTTCATTGCACAATCCGAAATCTTCCATAAAATTCGAATTCACTTCAAATATTTCGCCGGTTTCAGACAAAATGACTGTTGAAAAAGAAGCATGGTCAAACATTGATCGCATAAAAAGGAATTTATCTTCGATATTGCGATCATACAAAATTTCTTTCGTAATAGCTAATATAAACTGCTCATCGTTCATACTGAATGGACGAACGGAGGTCTCATATTTTCTTACTTCTGCCTCATAGTAAGCATAATCGACATAATCTATTTGTTCATTTAACTGCGTTGCCTTATTGTAATTTTCTAGAATAATAGCATCATTTCGTTTAGGTACAACTTCAGAAATCGTTTGCCCAATAACATCGTGGGGAAATAATGATTGTGCAGCTTCATTCAATCGAATGTACCTGTAATCATCGTCGTCTTTTTTTAATAGAAAGACAAAATCATTTCCTATAAATACTTGTTTAAATAGCTCCTCTGTTAAAAGGTGCTCCACTTCATCACCCCTCACTTATAAAATAATTGTTGTTAGCTTAAGATCGATATAAATTTTCATTATTTACATTTGCACTAAAACCACTGTAAATTATTTAAAATCTGTAATCTTCATTATAACATATTTTTATATGTATAAATCCCTAGAGCAGAAAGAATCACTTCATTTTTAGACGGAAATTTAATAATACTTTTACAATAAAACAAATAAACATCTCCTTCTCCCAGTCATACCATACAAATTTACTACTCAATACTAAATACTTTTCAACAAACATAAATTAAAAAATAGAAATCGAACAATAATAATCTGAATTAACTGATAATTATATATATTTTACGTTTTAACGAGCAAATATGTTGCATCAAGTAGTTTGCTCGTTATAATATATTAAAAAAATAACCATTTTTCGGTATGGCTGCAAAATCAGTAAGACAGCGGGAGATTATGGCTTTCATAGTTTTAACGTCTAGCTCTTTGGGTTTTTAATTCCAGCACGAATTTGAGTTTACTTCTTTACTATTACCACTATGGTGGTATCGGAATTTTTTAACTACCCTAGAAAAGGAGGCGTTTCGTATGCTTAGACATCGAGACCTACACGAATGTACAGAGCTTTATGAGCTATTATCACACCCTACTGTTTTCCCATTTATTCGTCAAAAAGCCACTTCCGCAGATGAATACTGGTTCATGACAAAACAACTAATTGAAGAAGAAGCGAGGGGACTCGCTATTTCTAGGACAATTACCGATGATTGGGGGCAACCAATCGGCACCATTAGCATACATGATGTGCAAGACGGTGCAGGCTTCCTTGGAACTTGGATCGGCCTTCCTTATCAAGGGCAAGGGTATAATCAAAAAGCAAAGATGCTTTTTTTGAATGAACTATTCTTCGAGTATAACTTTCATACGGTTTTTTTGCGAATTCGAAAAGAAAATAATAAGTCTGAGCGAGCTGCACTAAAATTACCTTATGTTGTGTGTGCGAATGAAAGCCATCCAACATTACTAGAACAAGTAAACCGTGGTGAGGCTCAATTTAATTTATATAAAATTACACGTGATCTATTTTACTTGACGACTGCCCATCAGATAGAAGATGGCGAAGAGCAAGCAATGTAAAATAGTTCCTCATAAAAAAATTGTCTTTCCTATCGTTAAAACGAAAAAGCTATCTACGAAGTCAAATTAAGACTTTGAAGATAGCTTTTTGTTATTTCTTATGTTGTAAAATTAATTTTGCCATCTCATCTGGTGTTTTTGGTGTTTGTGTTTTTTCCATTGTCGTAATCATTTCTGATTTTCGTGATACCAATGTATGAAGAGACTTCATAAAAGTTTCCTTCGTTAATGCCTCTTCCTCCAACACTTCAGCATAGCCTTGTTTTTTAAATAAATTTGCATTTAAAATTTGATCTCCACGACTTTTTTGCGCTGATAGAGGGATAAGTAACATCGGTTTATGCAACGCTAAAAATTCAAAAATTGAATTTGAACCCGCACGAGAGACGATTAAATCTGCTGCATGCATTAAATCTGGCAACTCTGTCGTTACGTACTCAAATTGCTTGTAGCCCGGCATTCCGTCAAGTGCTTTATCGGCATTCCCCTTCCCACAGAGATGAATAATTTGAAATGTCTTTAGAAGTTCAGGCAAATTATGACGCAGTGCATCATTTAATACAACAGAACCTAAGCTTCCACCCATCACTAGAAGTACAGGCTTTCGTGAAGTAAAACTACATGCTGCAAGCCCTTTTGCTCTATCCCCTGAAAATAACTCCTGGCGAATAATCGAGCCCGTACATGTCGCTTTTTCTTGCGGTAAATGTTGTAATGTCTCCTCAAAAATTGTGAAAACATGTGATGCAAATGGTAGTGCAATTTTATTGGCTAGACCAGGTGTTACATCTGATTCATGGATGACAACAGGTATACCTGCCATTTTAGCCGCCATCACCACTGGCACCGACACAAAGCCACCCTTTGAAAAAATCACTTGTGGCTTAACTTTTTTAATAATACGGAATGCTTGCATTACACCCGCTAACACACGGAATGGATCAGTAAAATTCTTCATCGAGAAATAGCGACGCAATTTACCACTTGAAATTCCGTAAAACGGCACATGTGGGAACGCCTCGCCGATTAATTCCTTTTCAATACCTTGCTCTGAACCGATATAGTGGACATCATAACCAAGTTCAAGTAAAGATGGGATTATCGCTTGATTGAGTGATACATGGCCAGCAGTCCCACCACCGGTTAAAATGATCGTTTGTTGTTTCACGTTAATTCTCCTATTCTAAAAAGCATTTCGCATAGACTATTTCATTACATTATGTGCGTAATACTATGCTTTTTTGCACTTCCTTACTTTCTCATAGAAAATAGTTGTCTCAATATCCTTTAAGACAACTACTTTTCTACACAGTCATTTATTTTACTATATGCTACGAAAAAGATATAGATGAAGCACTCAACATTTTTTACGTCACGTAAAACAATTATGGTATACTATTGTCTTATTATGCAAAAAAGGAAGAAATCATCATGTATGAAACAACAACGTTAAAAGACAAATATGTATTAATGTTAAAAATGATCGTTCCAATTTTAGTCACTCAAGTTGCCATTTATTTAATTTCTTTTTTTGATATTTTAATGTCAAGTCGCTATGGTACTACTGATTTAGCTGGCGTTTCGATAGGTTCGTCAATTTGGATGCCTGTCTATACAGGGCTGTCGGGGATTTTACTAGCGATTACACCGATTGTTTCTCAACTTGTCGGCGCTAAAAAAGAAATGGATGCTAAAAAAGCCGTCCAACAGGGATTGTATGTATCCTTACTGCTCTCCGCCATTATTTTCATTCTATTATTCACAGGTATAGAATGGATGCTCGGCAATATGCAATTAGAAACCTCCGTACATAAGATTGCCAAATCCTATATTTATGCAATGTGTGCAGGTCTCGTACCTCTTTTTTTATTTTTTGTGCTACGATGCTTCATAGACGCACTTGGAAAAACACGTGTGACGATGATCATTACACTGCTCACAACGCCGATAAATATTTTTTTAAATTATATTTTCATTTTCGGAAAATTTGGTGCACCAGAACTTGGCGGAATTGGCGCTGGTGTCGCAACAGCTATTACTTATTGGTTAATTTTCTTTATTACGGTATGGATTGTAGCAAAACGAGTGCCATTTGATAGCTTCCGTATTTTCAACGAATGGCCAAAGCTTGAATGGCTACGCTGGAAGGAAATTTTACTCATTGGTGTACCTATCGGGCTATCTCTCTTTGCTGAAACAAGTATTTTTTCAGCTGTTACGATGATGATGAGTAGCTTCAGTACAGAAATTATTGCAGCACATCAAATCGCACTGAACTTCACCTCACTGTTATATATGGTGCCATTAAGCATTTCAATGGGGGTTACGATTTTAGTTGGCTTTGAAATTGGTGCAGGGCGTTTGCACGGCGCAAAAGTGTACAGTTATTTGTGCGTAGGTACTGCTGTAATGTTCAGTTTTATTTCAGCGCTAATTTTATTCATGTATAGAGAACCAATAGCTCGATTATATTCGACTGATGAATATGTACTTGAATATGCTGGACAATTTTTAGTATTTGCCGCCATTTTCCAATTGTCTGATGCTATCCAGGCGCCCGTTCAAGGTGCTCTACGTGGATACAAGGATGTCACAATAACATTTATAATGGCGATTATCTCTTACTGGGTAATTGGCTTACCCCTGGGCTTTATGCTCGCAACCTATACTGATTTTGGCCCGTTCGGCTACTGGATTGGTCTCGTTACAGGACTGTCGGCAGGAGCTATTACGTTATCAATAAGATTATTACGTGTGCAAAAAAAATATAAACTTGTATAAGAAAAGTGAGGAGCGTCTCCTCACTTTTTTTTATTTCATAATTCCTGTTCGTACTATACTTACTTTTGGCTCTAGTTTCAGTGTAACGAATTGTTCATACCACTCTTCCATATATAAATCCCAAAATGGTTTATCCGTATCTAAGCTTCTCATCATCAATTCAACTTTTTTCATAACACGCAACCATTACAGGAAATTATAGGGAGTTACACTTCTTTTCAAACACATAAGGCGACAAGTTAAGGCGAAAGCATTTACTTAAATGATCATATGAAAAGACTGAATTTTATTTACCGTCAAACAAAAAACTCTTGTTAAAAACCCGATTGTCAAAATTGATATACAACTTAATTAAAAATAAGCGTAATTTTTTTCAGAAAACATAGTACTGATAAGGCGTTCCGGTATCATTGGCATTTATTTTAAAATATGTTGTATATCATTTCTGAAAAACGAGCCAAACCGAGGTTGAAAATGTTTGTTCTTTTTCTATGGATCGTATAGAAATAATATCTTAAGAAAAATTCACGACACGTAAATTCAAAAAGTAGGTGTGTTGATTAACTGATTATTAGCATCGTATATAAGATGCAAAGTTGATTTCCGTTACGAGGTGCTCGCTTTCCGCGCCCTAGCACCCGGCCGCTTCCTTCGTTTCCCTCCATGCAGGGTCTCGATTCACTTGCATTTGAAGTCACTGTAAAACTTTAAACTAGAATTTTTTGCAAAGAATGACTTTGATCAGCAAGGTTTTTTAGTCTATTGAAAATACATCAGACGATCTTTTAGAATCGAGTAGGAGGGAGCGACTAACTCCCGTCCTCTCACACCACCGTACGTACGGATCCGTATACGGCGGTTCCATGAAGTCTGACGGACAGCGA
>NZ_JBIWEY010000056.1:0-17937 GCF_044762775.1 Lysinibacillus sp. NPDC096418 | reverse complement strand
TAGTCGCTTAAATTATACCAAAATGGGGAGGTGCCCTTTTTTTATTGTTTGAAAGCCCTTGATACCGAAGGGATCGGAATTATGAAATCAACTCAGATAGACGAAATTTAGCTATAAAAAAAGGTGAAAGCTTGGTAGATTACGTTCCCTACCAACTTTCACCTTCTTTTCATTTCAACATTATTTCTCTTATTCTATTTGACTGCTAACGCCGGAATTGAATCTGCTGCTAATTCTACTTGAAGATCCGTATATGGTAATCCATGTGCATCAGCTACCGCTTTATATACTATTTTTCCATTTACTACGTTAATCCCCTTCGCTAAAACAGGATTATCTAAAGCAGCTTGACGATAGCCTTTATTAGCTATTTGCAAACCGTATGGAACAGTTACATTTGACAAGCCCATTGTTGAGGTACGCGCGCAAGCACCTGGCATATTCGCAACTGCGTAATGCACAACGCCGTATACCTCATAAGTAGGATTACTATGAGTAGTAATTCGATCAATTGTTTCAATAGAACCCCCTTGATCTACCGCTACATCCACTACAACAGACCCCTTTTGCATCGTTTGAATCATTTCTTTTGAAACTAATTGTGGTGCACGTGAACCTGGAATTAGCACAGCACCAATTAACAAATCTGCTGTTTTCACTGCTTCAGCGATATTGTAGGTATTTGATGCAAGTGTACGAACACGTCCTTGGAACATATCATCTATTTGACTTAAGCGTGTAATATTAACGTCTAAAATTGTTACGTTTGCACCTAATCCTACTGCCATTTTCGCAGCATTCGTTCCGACAACACCGGCACCTACAATCACTACATTTCCAGGTGCAACACCAGGAATACCACCTAAGAGAACTCCTTTACCTCCTTTGGAATTTTCTAAAAACTGTGCACCAATTTGTACAGACATTCGGCCTGCAACTTCACTCATTGGCGTTAACAACGGTAAGGCACCTGAATCTAATTGAATTGTTTCATAAGCAATTCCAGTAACTTTACTTTCAAGCAAAGCTTTCGTTAATTCTGGTTCTGGAGCTAAATGTAGGTATGTGTAGAGAATTAGATTCTCTTTAAAATATTTGTACTCTTCCTGAATCGGCTCCTTCACTTTAATCACCATATCAACATCCCAAGCTTCCTTAGTCGATTTAGTAATTTGAGCGCCTACATCTAAATAATCTTGGTCTGTAAATCCACTACCTAGCCCTGCACCCGATTCAATTATTACTTCATGACCACCTTTTTTGTAAGCCACAACACCTGCTGGAGTAATTCCTACTCGGTTTTCATTATTTTTTATTTCTTTAGGTACACCAATTATCATTCTATTTCCTCCTACCTATTTTTTATTAGTTTTGGTTTATAACTACAAGTTTCATTTCTGTCATTTCCTCAATTGCATACTTCAGGCCTTCTCTTCCCATACCACTTTCCTTTACGCCACCATATGGTAGATGATCTAAACGGAATGTAGGAATATCATTTATAATGACACCGCCTACATGGAGTTTTTGCGTTGCCTGTAAAGCAATATGGATATTATCTGTATAAATACCAGCTTGCAAACCATATTTGGAATCATTTACTTGATCAAAAGCCTCTTGAATAGATGTGAACTTCATAATAGATACGATTGGTGCGAATACCTCCTGACAGGAAACCTTCTGCTCCGGTTTTACATTTAATAGTACGGTAGGTTGTAAGATATTCCCTTCAGATTCTCCACCAGTTGCAATAATTGCCCCTTGCCCCTTTGCTTCTTCAATCCAACTCAATGTTCGTTTTACATCTTGTGGACTGATTAAGGCCGAAACATCTGTTGTAGGATCTAGTGGATCACCAAGCTTCAACTCTTTTGTAGCTGCTACAAATTTATCTACAAACAAATCATACATTTTTTCGTGAACATAGATTCGTTGAACTGAAATACATACCTGCCCTTGGAATGCAAATGCACCGGAAACGACACGTGGAATTAATTTATCAATATTTACATTTTCATCGATAATAACAGCCGCATTAGAACCCAATTCAAGCGTTACTTTCTTAAGACCTGCTTGATTGCGTATGCCAATACCTACAGCGGGGCTACCTGTAAAAGAAATCTTTTTCACGCGATTATCCGTTACTAATTTGTTACCAATTAAAGAACCTGCACCTGTAACGATATTTAACGCACCCTTCGGTAATCCTGCCTCTGCTAATAATTCACCAATAAAATAGGAAGTTAATGGTGTTTGACTTGCAGGTTTTAATACAACCGTATTACCAGATGCTATTGCTGGCCCTACTTTATGCGCTACTAAATTCATTGGGAAATTAAAAGGTGTAATAGCTGCCACGATGCCTAATGGTTCACGAACCGTATAGGCAATGCGGCCGTCTCCACCGGGAGCAGCATCCACTGGAATTGTTTCTCCGTGTATTCGCTTTGCTTCTTCAGCAGCAAATTTATACGTTTGAATTGTACGCTGAACTTCGGCTTTGGCGGTTGTAATAGGCTTGGCTGCTTCTAGTGCTATTAGCTCCGCGGCTTCTTCAGCACGTGCTTCTAATAAAGAAGCTAATTTTTCAAGAATAATCGCACGCTTATACAAAGGCAAATTCGCCATCGTTTCACGTGCAGCATCGGCAGCTACTAAAGCGGCTTCTACTTCCTCGATATTTGCCTTCGGTATTTCTGCAATGACTTCGCTACTATATGGAGAGCGTAATTCTGTATACTCTGCTGCTTCCACCCAATCCCCATTAATAAATAAATTTTTCTTCACCATAATTACCACACCTTTCGTATTACAACTCATTTGCCAATACCCGATTCTCTACCTCTTGAATCGCTTTTTCTAGAATATCCAACAAATTTCTTAACTCCTTTTGGCTTATTGATAAAGGTGGTGAAAATACGACAATATCTTGAGCATCTAGTACAACAGAACGACATATTAATCCCAACTTTGCTGCTTCTGCCACTATTTGCGGAGCGAGTAATCTACCCTCATTTGAGATTTCTATAGCTGCCATTAAACCTAAACCTCTTGCATCTACAATATATGGATACTTCGCTTGTAAAACTCTTAACCCTACTAATAGCTCTTGACCCCGAATCTCTGCATTTGCTACTAAATTTTCTTTTTCTAGTATTTCAATGTTTTTCAACCCAACTGCACAGGCCATTGGATGACCACTATAAGTGTATCCATGCAAAATAGTCCCTTCTGATAACTCAGAAAATTCTTGGTGTATTTTCTCTGATATCATTACACCACCTAATTGTGCATATCCGCTAGTAACACCTTTTGCAAAGCACATCATATCTGGTACCACATTAAAATGTTCCATCGCAAAGAACTTACCCGTCCTACCAAATCCTGTGATAACTTCATCAGTTATCATCAAAATACCGTACTCATTGCAAATTTCTCGAATTTCTTTGAAATAATTTTCCGGTGCAACATGCACTCCCCCTGCACCTTGTACTGGCTCGGTGATGAAAGCAGCTATTGTTTCTGGACCTTCAGTTTCAATCAAATCACGTAAAGCCTGTATGGAGAAATGATCGACGAATAGAAAATCTGGTGCATTAGAATTTGTAAAATCACGAAATCCTTTTAAACCTGTCGCACTTGTAGCACCGATTGCCACCCCGTGATAAGATCTCGATCTTGAGATAATTTTCTTTCGAGAAGTCTCCCCTTTTAATATCCAATAATGACGAGCCAATTTATAGGCACTATCATTGGATTCGGAACCACCGGACGTAAAAAATGTAGTGTTTAAATCACCAGGCGCTAATTCTGCTAACTTTTTTGCTAATAGAATAGCAGGCTCATTACTAAACGTTGCAAAACAAGAACTGAAGGCTAATTTATCCATTTGTTCCTTCGCTACTTCACCAAGTTCTGTTCTACCATGTCCTATATTCACATTCCAAAGAGAAGACATACCATCAATAACTTTTTTACCTGTAATATCATACAGATAAACACCTTTTCCTTCTGTAAAAATAAATGCCGGTCCATTTTCCGTCTTTACTGGTGAAGTAGGGTGTAGAAAATGCTTTTGGTCTAACACTTTAAGTTCTTCAACAGAATAATTTCTTTTCATAAAAATACATCCTCTCTTTTATATGTTTTTAAACAATACACTCACAATTAATAAACAATTAGCTTACCAACTACTAAATTGTGATTTACTTACACCCTTTTAATTAATTTAATTTTCAAATAATTACAAATATAGGATTTGTTCTATCAAATAATTTTCCAAACTAATAATTTCCCGATTAAAAGTTTTTTTAGTGTACAAGTAATCTTCACTTATTCGTTTGGTTGAACTAGCAGTGCTAGGCTGATTCTTCATAAGTGCCATCTTCTCAATATTTATTAAAGGGTTTTCGATTGCCTTGTCCGATAAATAGTCATGCAATTCAAAAGACGACATTTATAGAAGTTGCAAAGTTTGCTGCATTTCTTGTGTCATTTTTAATGCTAGATTTTTAAAAATCTAATACCAACTGCATTAAGCCTTCCTAAACTGGAAGCATTATGAGAGACACTATATTAATTTGAAATTGATATTCCTAAAAGTTAACGATGATTAACTCTCGCTCCACTTAATAATATAATTTGCCAAAACATTAGTTACTTCTACTACGCTATCTAAATGAACACATTCATCTGGTCCATGCATATTTTCTCCAATTGGCCCAAAGCACAATCCTTGTTTCCCGTAATACTGAGTAAATCGTGCATCATTTCCTCCAGCTCTTCCAACCATAATTACTTTGTGTCCCATAACATCTTCTGCATTTTCGATGAATAATTTTACAAAAGGACTCTCTGGATCTTGGTACCATGGCTCCGTTGACCATCCAAACCACTCTATAACTGGTGGATTTTTATCCATCCACTCATCGCCTAAGACAGATTTCATAATCGTATCTTGTACTAGTTGCTTAATTTCTTCTCGAGTTTCCCCTGGGATAAAACCAATTCTTCCTTCGAGGATCGCTTCCCCTGGAACTGTCGATACCCAGTCCCCAGCTTTTAGAACACCTAAGTTTAAGTGAACGGACTGTCCAGATCCCTTTTCAAATAAATCAAACTTAACATTTTTAGCACGCCATTCACTTAATTCATCCAGCGCACTAAGGATTTTCATCATTTTTGAAATAGCATTTATGCCTTCATGAGCTAAACCAGCATGCGCTGTTCTTCCCTTTACGTACACTCGGAAATACATAATCCCCCCATGACTTATTGTCATATTCAAATTATGTGGTTCTGTCGAAATGTACCCATCTGTTACGAAGCCTTCCTCCAAACATGCTAAAGCACCGCCTCCGCCACCAGCTTCTTCTTCTATTACTGAATGTAGTTGAACATCTCCTGCAATTGGATAACCTAAATCAATTAGTGTTTTCAATGCGAACCAATTAGAAATAAGTCCTGCTTTCATATCTGCAGAGCCTCGACCGAATAACTTGTTTCCTATAATATCTCCACTCCACGGGTCCATCGTCCAGTTTGAATATGGTTCTGGAGAAACAACATCTACATGCCCATGAATCGTTAATGACTTACCATTGGAGACACCTTTATGTATTCCAATAATATTTTTTCGGTCTTCAAACGGAATACCCGAATCAATAAACGCTTCATGAGCTGAAACTTTCTCATATTTTGGTTCAATCTCATGCAAGATCAAGTTAAGTTCTTCATATTTTTTTTTCATGTATAATTGCATCTCTTGTTCATTACCAACAACGCTCTTTATACGTACGACATCTTGAATTGTTTTAAATAATTCTTCTTTATTTTTTTCTATATACAGCCGAATTTTTTCTTTCAAAGCACTCACTCCTTTATTTACTGCTTGTGTCACCAAAGAAAAACGCATTCGCGCCCTTTTAGCCGCGACAAGCTGCTTGCGAGCCCGAAGCGAAAGTAAACGCTTCACCACTTTCACCCGAGGGATCAGACCGCGACCTCGAGTGCGTTTTGCTGTCGCACAGAAAACATCTGGCGCGAATGTCTAGACACTGATAAAAAAATTCATACTTTCTTTTAAAAAGAGGAAGATTATCTATAAGATTCTCATCCACTAAATAGTTATTTCAAGACCTTAATCTTCTCTTCTTCTTCTTTAAAAATCTCTTTATCTAATGACTCCAAGTCATCAATAGAGTCCATGCTTCCAAGTTCTTTTTTAAAGAATCTTGTTATAAACAGCATGTAAATGATTCCGATTATAAGCCAAACGATCCCACCTATAAATGCATCAGCGTGTAAATGATACCAAAGTACTCCAGTAGCTAATGCTCCGAAAGAAGGCATAATTAAGTACTTAAAGGTTTCACTGCCTGATCTCCTTTTCTGACGAATATAGAAATGAACAATAACAGATATGTTAACGAATGTGAATGCAATTAATGCCCCAAAGTTGATGACAGAAGCAATTAATTCTAAATTTGGTCCTATTGCAAATAATGATACGATTCCCGTCAAAACAACCGTAAAAACAGGCGTTCTAAATTTAGGGTGTAAGTATCCGAAAGTTTTTTTAGGAAGTACACCATTTCTGCCCATAACAAACAGCAAACGAGATGCACTTGCATGAGATGCGAGCCCTGACGCTACAGTAGCAGCGAAAGCTCCTGCAATGAAAAGTAATTGAAAAAACTTCCCTCCCACATACAAACCAATTTCCGGCAATGTATCATCTACATTTTCGAACTTAGAAACATCCGGGAATAATGATTGCGTAAAGTAAGAAGCAATAAAGAAAATACCCCCACCGATTAAAACAGTTAAAAGGATTGCTCTAGGAACTGTTGATGTATCCTTTGCTTCTTCCGTATACATTGTTATTGCATCGAAACCGATAAACGAGAAAGCTACTACTGTTGCCCCAGTTAAAATGGCTACTAATTTCACATTTTCATGCGAAAGTGGATGAATCGTAAATAAAGTACCATTCCCCATACCGTGATAAAGTTGGACAGAAGCAAGTATTATAAAGATACCTATTAAACAAATTGTGAAAACAACGAGTATAAAGTTTAAGTTGGATGTTGATTCCATACTATAAGCATTAATTGCAGTAACTACAATGACATAAGCAAAAACCCAAATCCAAACAGGTACATTCGGAAACAGAGATTCCATATATATTCGAATAATTAATGCATTAACTAAAGGTAATAATAAATAATCTAATAACGATGTCCATCCTACGAGGAATCCTAGGTGAGGCCCCATTGTTTCCCGGGTGTATGTATATGCTGAACCAGCAGCCGGGAATACCTGTACCATCTTTCCATAACTTATCGCCGTCAATACCATTACTAACAAGGCGACAAGATACGCCATTGGTACTACACCATTTGTTAATTTTGATACAATGCCAAACGTATCGAAGACCACTGTAGGCGTCATATATCCTAATCCCAGTGCAACAATTGACCAAACACCTAATGACCTTTTAAGCGTAGTATTATCTGTCATCCATCCATCCCCTTTACATATTTATCAACTGCTTCATTAATGTTTTAAACTGCGACTAATCAATCTGATCTGTATTCAGTACTGGTGGTTTATGCTTAAGACCTTTTGTCATAAATAATAAATAAATAACACCAATTCCTAACCAAACACTACCAAGAGCAATCGAATAAACATCTAGGTTGAAAAGCAAACTAGTTGTAAGGACTGCTCCGATTAATGGAAAAATCAAATAGAAGATAATCCCCTTTAAGGAGCGTTCTTTTCGCTTACCGTAATATAAAAAAACAACGGATAGATTCACAGCAGTAAATGCAAGTAAGGCGCCAAAGTTAATGAAAGACGCGACAAAGGTTAGACTTAAAAACAATGCAGATAATGATAAAAGACCAATTAATAAAATGTTGTTAACCGGAGTTCTCGTTCTTTTATTTAGTTTCCCAAAAAAATTTTTAGATAATTGCCCATCTCTTCCCATTGCGTATAATACACGTGCAGCACTTGCTTGAGATGCGGACGCGGAACCAAATACAACCAATGCCGTTATTACTAGGAATGCTGCTTGTAAGGCATTCCCGCCTACTAGGAAAATAATTTCATAGGAAGCAGAATCAGCATCTTTAAAACTCGTATAATCTGGCCAAACATTATGTGCAAAATAAGATACGACTACAAAACATACTCCACCAATTATTGTTACTAAAGATATTGCACGCGGTATGTTTTTCTCCGGATTTTTTACTTCTTCTGAAAAAGTAGAAACTGCATCAAAACCGAGAAAGGAGAAACATAATAGTGCAGCACCAGCAACTATATACTTAAATGACTCCTCGGTATTAATAAAGGGATCAAGGTTAAATAAAATGCCAGTCCCGGTTCCAGTTACTATTGATTTAACTGATAAGATACTAAAGACAACTAAAAATAATAGCGATAAGCCTATTACAATCATGTTGATATTTGCGCTTAACTTTACACCTCTAACATTTACAAACGTTACAAGAACTACTAATGTAAGTATCCAAATATACTGTGGAACTTCAGGAATAGCCGCTGAGAAGAAAATACCAAATAGTAAAAAGTTAACCATTGGGATCAAGAGATAATCCATTAAAATTGCCCATCCTACTAAGAAACCAACATGAGAATTAATCGCTTTTTGCGCATAGGTATAGGCAGATCCCGCAATGGGGTACGCTTTTGCCATTTGACCATAACTATGAGCCGTAAACATCATCACAATTAATGCAATTACATACGATCCAGCGACCATGCCATGAGATATTTTAGAGGCTATGCCGTATGTGCTAAACACTGTAGTTAAAGCCATAAATGCCATCCCAGTAACAACAACAGACGTTAAAGAAAGCGATCTTGACAAATTAATTGGATGTTTTATTTCCTTCACTCCTCGAATAGTAATAAAAAAATCTTCCCGGTAAAATGATCAATTAACTAATATAGTAGGATAGTAAACTGATTCACTATAAACAACTTCACCATCCATAATTGTTAACAAAACTTTCGTTTGAAGAATTTCTTTATTTTCTACTTCAAAGAGGTTCTTATCTAGTACAATAATATCTGCTAATTTTCCAACTTCTAATGTACCCAAATCTTTTTCTCTGAATGTGCTGTATGCCGAACCTTTTGTATACGCTTTCAACGCTTCTGCGAGTGTTATCTGCTCTTGACTATTCCACTCAACATCACCAGTAAAGTCTAGTCTCGTAATCGCATGAAAAATTTCTTTAAAAGGATCTAATGTTGCTATTGGATAGTCTGTACCAAGAGCAATGTACTCGACTGCGTCGTATAACGTTTTACATAAATAGGTATAAGGGTCTTTCTCTTTACCGACACGCAAAGTATGACTTTCTTTTGGCATCAATGCTAGATGAGAAGGCTGTACAGATGGAACAACACCCAATTCTTTAAATCTCTTAATATCTGTCGGATGAATCACTTCAATATGCTCTAGCGCATGTCGTGAATCTCTCACACCATTTTCCAGCTGTGCTGCTTCAAATATATCTAGTGCAAGCCTCACTGCTCCATCGCCAATTGTATGGAAGCGAATTTGAAAACCTTCTTTGTCCGCTTTTGTCACCCAGTTTTTGATCGTTTCTACAGGAAAAGCCGTACTCCCTCGTGTTATAGGTTTGTCTAAGTAAGGATCTAACATATATGCGGTATGTCCAGTTACAACGCCATCAATAAACTGCTTAAGTCCTGCAAGCTGTAATTTTTCGGAATTGTACTTTTCACGTAAGCTTATCGCTCTCTCTATATCATCATTTAACTCAGGGTAAAGATGAATTCGAGTCGTAAGTTTTCCAGCTTCATCATATGCCTTATACATTTCGAAACTATTTAACTTATCAAAACTACTTGCAAACAAATCATTTACTGATGTAATCCCTATTTGAGCTGATTTTTTTAAGAACTCTTCAAACAATTCTTCTTTCCGTTCATCTGGAAATGCGAGCGCAATATCCACAACTAAATTCATTGCTGTTTCAAGAAGAATCCCCGTGATTTCATTATTTTCATCTTTTTGAATCGTACCATTAGGGGGGTCTTCAGTTTCATTGGTAACCCTAGCATTTTCAAGTGCTAAACTATTGACCCACGAATAATGACCTTCTGCATGGAAAAGAAGTATCGGTCGATTAGGAACTACTTTGTCTAAAGTAAAACGCGTCGGCAGGCTTTTCTCTGCCCAATTTGTATGATCCCATCCATAGCCTATAATCCACTCATCAACATGCACATTTTCCGAGAATTGCTTTACTAAACTAGCAGCTTCTTCTTCCGAATGAGCATCAGATAAATTGATACTTGCATGCGAGAAAAGACTACCAAACATGAGATGAAGGTGCGCATCATGAAATCCTGGCATAATGAGTTGGTTGCCATAATGATATTCCTTCGTATCTAAACCTATAAATGGTTTTATTTCCTCCATCGAACCCACCGCAATGATTTTGTTACCTTTAATCGCAATAGCAGCTGGCTTTGCTTCATTTTCTAAACCTGTAAATACTGCTTCACTCGAAATAACTTTATCAGCGATAACCATTTATAACCCCTCTCTTTACCTAAGTTTCACTTCTAATGAAACTCTTATAAAAATGATTGAAAGCGCTTACATATCTAAAGGATTTAAATACTCACAATAAACAATGGGCATCCACTGTTCGCCTATTAAAATAGGCGAACATAACGGACAGAAGACTCATACTAATTTAAGTTTGTAAACTGGATTTTTCCATTCCAAAAGTGTTGCATATTCTAATGACTCAATATCCCCTGGTAAATAGCCTGGCATTACTTTATTTAATACGTATCCGTTTTTCATTTGGAATGTTAATACAGGATCATATATTTTCCCCTTCATTACCTCTAGTGCATACTCATCTGCACTCATCTGCTCAGCATATTTATAGTAAAAGGGTATACGACCACCCACTAAGATACTTTCTAAGTTAAGTTTCTCACATATTCTTTTTCGGCCATCATACAAATGACGTCCCAATTGTAACCCTCTAAAATCTTCGTGTACGCCAATTTCAATACCATATAGATTTCTACCATTAGGGTTATGATTTCGAATAAATCCTAAATCACAGATTTGAAAATATGAGTGACTATCTCCGTAATCTTCAAAATTTACAATTAAACTTAAAGCGGTTCCTACAATTTTACCGTTATATTCTAGACAAATTTGACCTTCCGGAAACAACTCAATCTGACTTTCAAAATGCTCATATTTTAATGCCATATCAGGTCCAAAACACTTCATAGAAAGTGCGGCAACTTCAGCAAGATCCTCTTTTAAAATATTGCGGACAACTATTTCTTGTCCATTATTTTTTAAATTTACTTGAGGCATAATAAATCCTCCCTCATATTTTTTTGAAATTGAATCAATTTCATAATTCATATTTCCGTTAACAAATACGAACATTATAAAGATAAAGCATATGATTATTCGCATCGTTTCGCTACAGGCGGACGCTTTCCGCGGGCAAGCACCGAGCCGCTTCCCTCGCTACGCTCAGTCCAGGGTCTCAGTTCGCTTGTTGCTGACGCTTCGCTTTCGCACATAAAACATCTGCTTTTCCCGCTGGAGTCGCCGCCTTTCGCTCCACTTAAGTGTTCTTGATTCTTCTTAGGAAAACTATTTATGAAATTGATCCAATTAAATTAAAATTAATTACTTTAAATAGATTGATACAAATTTCTTCTCCAAGTACTCCTCAAGGCCGTACCAACCGCCTTCTTTTCCCATTCCACTTTCCTTCATACCACCAAACGGAGCTTGTACAACTACTGGAGCTGGGTCATTAATTCCTACAATTCCGAACTCTAAAGCACGCATCATACGTAAGCCTCGACCAATGTCTCGCGTATAACAATAAGCTGCAAGACCATATTCAGGATGGTTTGCTCTTTTAACTACCTCTTCTTCCGTCTTAAATGTATAGATTGGTGCAACTGGTCCAAATGTTTCTTCTGTCGTAATCTTCATATTATCGCTTGCATATTGAATAACTGTGGGCTCAAAGAAGTAACCGCTACCATTATTTAATGTAAATACATTACCACCCGCAATTACTTTACCATCATGTTTCACAGCGTCTTCTACTTGGCTTTTCACCTTTTCGAGAGCTGCTTTATTAATTACTGGACCGACATTTACGCCATCTTCTAATCCATTTCCTACAACTAATTTAGATACCTTTTCAGCTAACTTTCCTGAGAATTCATCAGCTACAGTTTCTGCTACATAAATCCGGTTTGTACTGATGCAAGTTTGACCTGAGTTAATGAACTTAGACACTAAGATACCATTAACCGCTGCGTCAATATCTGCATCCTCAAACACAATATATGGTGCGTGTCCACCAAGCTCCATTGATATTTTCTTCACTGTATCAGACGAATCACGGATAAGTTTTTTCCCCACACGCGTCGAGCCAGTAAATGTGATTTTACGAACGTCTGGGTTACTCGTCATCTCGTTTCCAATTTCTTCAGCTGGGCCAATTACCAGGTTTGCAACTCCAGCAGGTAGTCCAACTTCATGGAAGCATTCGAATACTTTTATCGCCGAAAGAGGCGTTAAATCAGCCGGTTTTAAAACAATTGTACAACCTGCAGCAAGTGCAGGTGCAATTTTTCTTGTAATCATCGATAACGGGAAATTCCATGGTGTAATTGCTGCACATACCCCAACAGGTTCGCGGATTACCATTAAGTGTTTATCAGAAGCAGATGCAGGAATTGTTTCCCCATAAATTCTCTTAGCTTCCTCCGCATACCATTCTAGATAGCCGATCGCACCTGCTACTTCACGAGTAGCATCTGGTAAAGGCTTTCCATTTTCAAGTGTAATTGTTTCAGCTAATTCTCTTGTTTTTTCTTTCATCAATTGAACCACTTGAAACAGGTAGTTGCTGCGCTCATTTCCAGTTGTCTTACCCCAAAATTCAAATGCTTTCTTCGCACTTTCGATTGCTTCTTTCGTTTCAGTTTTTCCACCTGTAGCAACAGTTCTAATTATTTCTCCTGTCGCAGGATTTGTTACATCTAATTTATTTCCTGTATCTCGCCATTCACCATTTATATAAAGCACTAGAGAACCTCCCTTTTTTAACTATAACCACCACTACTCAACTTACTTTATAGGAATAGTTTAGTTGCGTGTATTTTTAAAAGCAGTAATCGAATCATCTATAATTTGAATCATTTTTTCGATTTCTTCTTTATTAATAATAAGTGGTGGTGCAATTGCTACAATTTGGTTATATGCGCCAAGCGCTCTTAATATTAATTGGCGATTGAAACATGCGTCAACTACCGCATTTGCTGGGAAAACAGTTGGATCAAACAATTTTCCACTTGTTGGATCTTCGTAAAGTTCAAATGCAGCCAGCAGACCAATTACTCTGCAATTTGTTACAATACTATGTTTTTCAGCTAAGTAATCTAAACCTTTTTTAAGTACTTTCTCCATTTCGTTTACGTGGTCAATAATATTATCACGCTCAAGTATTTCGATGTTTTTCAGCCCAATCGCACAAGCAGTCGGATGGCCACTATATGTGAATCCATGTGGGATAACAGCATCGAAGTTAGCAATTGTTTCTCTAATTTCATCATTTATCATGACCCCGCCAAGTTGCGAATAACCACTCGTAATTCCCTTTGCAATTGACATCATATCAGGTACAACATTCCAGTTGTTCACACCAAACATTTTCCCCATACGACCGAATCCACAAATAACTTCATCTGCCATGAAAAGAATATTGTATTCGTCACAGATTTTGCGAACTGCTTCTAAGTAACCTTCCGGTGGAATATTAACTCCACCCGCACCTTGCACAGGTTCAATAATAATTCCGGCAATCGTCTCCGCACCTTCTCTTTCAATTGTTCCACGGATAGAATCTGCATAGTTCGGCTCACTTTTATCACCTAACTCGCTATTTAATAGATGAGCTGTTGCACGAACAACTCCGTCTATATTTGATGATGCGAACTTGTGATATGCTGCAAGACCAGTAGCTGTTTGCGCTCCTATTGTTACACCATGATAAGCATTCGTTAGCGCAATAATCTTTCTTTTTTCTGATTTCCCTTTAAGCTCCCAGTAGAAACGAGCTAATTTTATTGCTGTATCATTTGATTCTGACCCACCTGAAGTGTAGAACACACTATTTAAATCTCCTGGTGCTAACTCAGCTAATTTCTCAGCAAGTAGAATGGATGGTTCATTTGAGAATCCTTTAAATGATGATGCATACGCAAGAGTAGATAATTGACTATTACCAGCATCTGCAAGTTCTTGATTCCCATGTCCTAAGTTCACGTTCCAAAGCATTGACATTCCGTCGATGTATTCCACATCATCCGTACTTGTAACTGTAACTCCCTTACCTTTAGCAAAGATAATAGGCGGTCCATTGTCAATTTGAGCCTTCGGATTTGTAGCTGGATGAAGCAAGTGCTTTTTGTTCAGTTTAGCTAACTCTACAGTTTTTGATTGTTGAGTAATTTTAGTTGTCATTGATAAAACCTCCATTTATAAATTAATAATTTGCGATTGGATGGACACACTCTGGTATCAACTAACTTCAAACTGAAATAAAGTTCAACTCCAATTTTTGAACTATTCTTAATTATGAAAATATTATATCTTTACATTTTTATAATGTAAATTATAATATTTATATGACTTCCATATATTTTATGAATACTAAAAGGAGGAGTTCTCAAAATGAACCTTCATCGTTTACATTGTTTTATTACAGTAGTTGAGGAAGGTAGCATTACAAAAGCTGCTACTGCACTGCAAATGACTCAACCCCCCTTAAGTATTTTAATTAGAAAATTTGAACAAGAATTAAATGTCACTTTGTTTAATCGTTTAGGAAGATCTCTTGAATTAACACCAAGTGGAGTATTTTTATATGAAAAAGGAAAAGAATTACTTGATTTATCTGAGAATACGGAGAAGAAATTAGTCGAGTTTCATGAAGGAATTAGAGGTACTGTGAAATTGGGTTGTACTACTTCAGCAAATCTATTTATTTTGCCAAATGTCTTAAAAAAAATTCAAAAGGAAACTCCTAATATAGTTACACATGTTCGCGAGGGTAATACATCATATATTTTAGAGGAACTAAGAAGTCATAAAATTGATATTGGAATTGTTCGAACTTCAGTGAGAGCGGAGGACATCCATACTTCAACACTACTAACAGAACCTTTACTTTTAGCTCTTCCACCCAACCATCATCTATGTGAAAAAGATTCTATTGAGATTGCAGACTTGAAAAACGAACGATTTCTTTTAAATACAACATCTTATGGATCCGGCGTTGCTGATGATGTGATCGAGGCATGCCAAAAAAGTGGATTTACGCCTAATGTCGTTTACTGGGGGACGGAAACATTACCAACACTTATGATGGTAATGAAAGGCGCAGGAATTTGTTTTGTACCTAGCTGTTTCAAGCTACTTAATTCACCTGATTTACCAGTACTTAGACCACTAGCAAATCCAATGTTACAAACAAAACTTAATATAATTACACTTAGGGATCGTTACATGACATCAATTTCCAAACGATTTCTTGCGATTACCGAAGAAGTTGCAGAGAAAATGACAAGCATTTTCAATGAATAATGTGATTTAATTAGTGGCGTTCAAGTTAAAATATTCGGTAGATAATGCATGATAAGTTTATCCATATGATTTCATCCGGTGTGCCATAAAAAAACACTACCTTTTATTTCAACGATTACGAAAGATAAACGTTCTCTTACATTAGGTTGAATAGATGTCGATTTAATTTCTTTCATAAAACACGTCCCTTCTTGCATTATACTGCGCCATTAATTGAAGTATAATCTTCCTAAAGCGTTGTTTGGTCACATTAGTGCTTAACGTTGTCCGCATAAATCTGCGGGACCCTATATAGAAAAATTAAAACAATAGCGCCCCCAAGAAAATAGGTGGCGCCTTTTGATGCTTACGTTCCCTTTTAAAACTACCTTCTCTAAATTTCTTATCTTATTAATTCATTAAATACAACATTTCTGATGATTCAAAAATCTAAGCGAACTACTTATTACGGAGAGGACGACGGATAGATGATTTTCTCCGTTTAATTCTATGAATTGACTAACTATATTTTTGTTAGAATTTGCGATTAGACGTTGGTATAATTCTCTTGCATCAGTAACCATATAATCTTTTTCTAAAGAACCAACAAATATTAATACTCGAACAGATTCATCCATATTCTTAAACGAAGATAAAAAAGTAGACTCCTCATTTAGAATTTCTTTCTCATTCCACCAAATAGATGGGCTACCTATAATATAATTTTGAAAGACATTTGTTTTTGTAAATAATACATACAAGGAAAATAAACCACCTAATGAATGTCCAAAAAGAGTCTGTTTATTCAAATTAATAGAATAATATTGATTTAAATATGGTTTTACAGTTCCTTCGATAAATTCCAAAAAAAGGTATGCTCCTCCGGTTTTAGGCCACTTCTTCTCATTTAGTGGATTTGACTGAACAGGTGTAGGAGTAAAATCATAAAAACGCCGCTCTCTAATAAAATCTCTCTCATCCGGATAACCTATTCCAATTACAATTGCCGGTTCTACTCCTGTAACATCTGGGCGAACGGATTGTATTCTGACAGCGTCCTGAAATGTTTGAAAAAAAGCATTGCCATCTAAGGTATATATAATTGGATAGCCTTCTGCTGGAGCTGGTTTTTTTGGCTTTGCAATCATTATACGATATGGCTGTTTCTCATCTTCAGAATAAAGTATACATTCTTTTATTTCTTCTACACTAGATTCTTTATTAATCATCTTCCGACACCTCCCTTTAAATGTTTACATATATTTCTTTGTTCCTAAATATTTTTTGCGGAAGTATTTATATTAATAACTATTATTTCTGTTTAAAATAATCTACTTTTTTCTTTTTCGACACTGGATATATACTCAAAAATTGAAAAATCGATTATAAATTTTTTCAAAAGATAGATAGTTATATGAGGTCTGTACTAAAGCGTTGTTTTTAATAATAATGCACGTCGATAAACGATATCCATTACACATTTTATAAAGTGTACATTTTGCATTTTCAATAATATTATTATCTTTACGGTCAATCAGATCAATTTGATCTTCGTTTTTTATTCTAACTAGGAACGATTGTAATGGAAGGGATAATCCTTTTCCAATAGCTTTTACGTAGCTTTCTTTTAATGTCCAGATATCATAAAAGGCCGCAAGTGTTTTTTTCTTTGTAATATAATTCACTTCTTCTCCTTCTAACAATTTATAAATACTGGATTTATCTATTGGTTTTATCATCTCTATATCAATACCTACCTCTTCATTATGAATTGCACATACAACCCATTCTCCCGAATGTGCTATATTGTAATGAAAACTCGGATATGATTGAATAAAGGGTTTACCAAATGAATTACTACTGAATTTAAAATCCTCATTAGTTAACGCTAATTTTTTTGACGCAATATACCTAATTAGCAACTCTCCAATTAAACTACGATATTGATCATCTAAAAATTTCATTTTTTTTATTCTATTTTGTTTTTCCGAACTAAGTATACGTAATAATTGGTGCAGACTGGTATCATCTCGTACTTTAGGCAATCGGCATAAATAAACCTCAACCATTAATACTTCCTCCCTCTATAAATGTTGATATATCAACGATTTGACCCTTTTTTTAAGTGGTGAAAATATTTTTTCTCCGCATCTTACATATAGTCTTTTCTAGTTCTTCAATACATTGTCATTTGATGGGTACGCTTCGCTAAAGTTAATTGGATAAAATTAACTCAATAA
>NZ_JBIWEY010000055.1:0-18312 GCF_044762775.1 Lysinibacillus sp. NPDC096418 | reverse complement strand
GGACACCCTTGCTCTTGGCTAACCTCTACTTCTGTCTTCGGGGTTCGGGACTTACACCCTATAGTTCATGTGCATGCCGGGCGCACCAAAAAAAGGAAATTGATATTACCTCATCAATTTCCTTTTTCATTAGTGTGACAATAAACGTTTTTGTTTCCGGTGCTCTCTACGGGCTGGTCCTGTTTCAAACAAACGTTTTTCCGCATCGGTTTCCGGATAAATCCCCGGAATAGCCTTCGGATTGCCCTTACTATCCACAGCAACCATCGTTACAAATGATTCTGTCGTTAACTTTTCTTCACCTGTTTCAATGTTTCGTGAAACGACTCGGACATAAACTTCCATCGAAGAACGACCTGTCGAGGAAACGATGCTTTCAATTTCAAGAATATCGCCCACATGTGCTGATGATAAAAAATCAACCGAATCTATTGAAGCTGTAACAACATGGCCTTTTGCATGCTTCATCGCTGTAATGGCAGCAATTTCGTCAATATAAGCTAGCACCCTTCCTCCAAAGATGGAATTGTGGTTATTTGTATCTGGCGGCAATACAAGACGCGATTGAACCGTACGTGATTGGCTCATTGGTACTGCATTGTTTGTCATAGTAGATTTTACATCCCTTCGTGTATATGATTCCACCATCGTATCGCGATTATTATTTTAAATCAATTTTCTCATAACTAGAACGACTTTTTCATCGTAATAAACTTCACATCCGTCATCTCTTCAATGGCCCACTTGATGCCTTCACGACCATATCCACTCATCTTAATGCCCCCATAAGGCATATTATCGACACGGAATGTCGGAATATCATTAATAATGACCGCACCTGCCTGCAATTCATCTGCAGCATGCAATGCATCTGGTAATATATTCGTATAAATACCAGCATTTAAGCCAAGTTCCGACTCATTTACAAGTCGAATAGCGTCGTCTAATGTTTCATATGAAACAATTGAGACGATTGGCGCAAATGTTTCCTGACAAATAACTTTCATATCCGCCGTCACATTTGTCATGACAGTCGGCGTTAAAGTACGCTCTGTAAAACTCCCACCTGTAGCTACAACAGCCCCTTGATTCTTCGCTTCGTCAATCCATTCTCGAATACGCGCTACTTCTCCAGGGTTAATCATCGCACTAATATCTGTGTTTTTATCGAGGGGATCACCTACAACTAGCTTCTCTGTTTCTGCAACAAATGCTTTCGTAAATTCATCGACAATTGAGGAATGCACATAAATACGCTGTAAAGAAATACAAACCTGTCCAGCAAAATTAAATGCCCCACTAACGCACCGTGAAATGACTTTATCAATTGGTGTAGATGGCTCTACAATGACCGCTGCATTCGAGCCAAGTTCTAGTGTTACTTTACGTAAGCCGACCTTTTCTTTAATACCTAGCCCAACTTTACCACTGCCTGTGAACGTCACTTTCTTCACAAGTGGATGCGTGACAAGTGTATCACTTAACTCGCTTCCGCTACCTGTCACGATCTGCAAAGCTCCATCTGGTAATCCTGCCTCTTTAAAGATTTCAGCCATTACAATCGAGCTAAGCGGCGTTTGTGTAGCTGGCTTTAACACAACTGTATTTCCAACTGCAAAGGCTGGACCCAATTTATGAGCTACTAGATTGAATGGAAAGTTAAATGGAGTAATCGCAGATATTACACCTAGTGGTTCTCGTTTTGTCCACCCAATACGATCGCCAGCACCTGGTGCCGCGTCCATTGGCACCGTCTCTCCCATTGCCTGCTTAGCACTCTCTGCTGCAAATTGATATGTAGCAATAGTACGATCAATTTCAGTTAAGCCTGCAGATAAAGGTTTTCCTGCTTCTAGCGCTAATATTTCAGCTAATTCTCCCTTACGACCTCGTAAAATATCGACAACTCTATATAAAATTTCGGCACGCTCATACGCTGTTGTCTTTTTAAATAATTGGAACGCCTCATGCGCACCCCTTATAGCACGTTCTACATCCTGAACCGAGCCCTTGGCCACCTTTGCAATTACTCCACCACTATACGGTGAAGTAAGATCATATACTTTTGTTGTATCTTGCCATTGCCCATTAATCCATAGTTTTGTTTCCTTCATTATTAAAAAGCCCCCCGGATAATTGTATTCTTCCATATCTTATCATGAAGAACTAGAACTAGATGCGACCGCTGCAGCCGTTATTGTTGCCATCATTGCGGCCTGCTGTGCTTGTATCAATAGCTCAATGGATGACATAATTGCCATCGACAAAGACTGTTGTACAATCGCCATATCGTAAATTGCTATTTGCACAGCCATGAATAGGACAAATTCACGATGCCATTTTAATAACTTCATACCCTTTAATTCATGATACAAATCTATTACTTGCTGTAGTTGCAATGCGTTCAATTTAAGAATTGCTAAAAAACCGAGTAATGGGTAATGCATATACTTCACTTTAACATTTTGCTTTTTTAGCGTATCACGTATAGCTACAACGCTTGGTACAAGATTACTATCATACTGTGCTGAAGAAAATGTCAGTACCTGTGAAAGCCACTGTAGTTCATTACCCGCGCTAAAATTGTATGTGCGAAGCTCTTTGTAATAACGATTCATAGTTTCAGCACGTAAACCGGCATCCTCATTTGGACCACTTAGTAATACGGTATATGGAATATCATCAAATGACGTCAAAAATCGATGATGCTTACGAATTGCTTCATACAAAGTTCGTGCATTTTGCGCATGTGCCTTTTTTTCGTGATCATTCTTTGTCAAAAACTGAGCACCAATAAAGCTAAAACTGCCGCTTTTAAATTTAGCTGATTTTAGTATCTTCTCATTTTTTATTAGGTTTTCCACAGCTTGTTCCGAGCTTTCTTCCTCCATTAAGCTGGCCGCAATGCTATAACCAACAGAAGTACGTAACGGAGACACCCAAGATGATTGCTTTTTCATCTCTTGCAGGATTTCTTTATATTTTATCGCATCAAATGTTTTACCAGAAGCTACATACGTACTAGCAATCGCTAAAACTATTTTGCGGTCAACGGTCCAACCGGCTGCTTTTGCTACCTCATCTACTGTTTGTGTAAATTGATTTTCAATTATGACAAAGTCCATTTCCAACACACTCCTTTTTATTATTTACGCATTATGTATTACAAAAGATTCGACCATTTGTAATATTCATAATAAAATGTAACGTTAAATTAATGTATAGGAGTAGGTTTAATATGTTTTAATAAAAGAAAAAAATAGTTGAGGTGTTCCTAATGATTACAACCATTAATAAAAAATTTTTATTCGACATAAATTTGCAGGAACGTATGCGATTATTTTTACTTTTACAAAGGTCCCCAAAAAATAAGAAGCTCAGAACATTATTTAGCTAAATGAAAAACAGCGGTAAGAAAAATGTAAAATTTTCCTCAGCGCTGCTTCAACTAAATTATTCAAATCAAATTTAACTCTGTTAATTCTTCTTTAGAAAACGCTCTAGACCTTGTCAAAAATCGTTTACCTTCCACACCATCAAGTGAAAACATACCGCCTCGTCCGTCGACAACATCTAAAATGATTTGTGTGTGTTTCCAATATTCATACTGATTTTTGTGCATATAAAATTGGGCATCACCAACTTCACCTAGACATACATCTTGATCACCAAGTATTAAATCCCCAACAGGATAACACATTGGTGAGGAACCATCACAGCATCCACCAGATTGATGAAACATAATCGGTCCATGCTTGTCTCTCAATAAATGAATCAGTGCCAGCGCTTCTTCCGTTGCTTTCACACGTTCGCCCACGCCTCACACCCCCTTACTGATTAGAAGAAACCAAGTTTGTTTTCGCCATAGCTAACTAGTAAGTTTTTCGTTTGTTGGTAGTGCGATAACATCATTTTATGATTTTCACGGCCAATACCTGACATCTTATAACCGCCGAATGCAGCATGTGCAGGGTATGCATGGTAGCAGTTTGTCCAAACGCGTCCCGCTTGAATACCACGACCGAAACGATATGCCGTATTCATGTCACGCGTCCATACACCTGAACCTAAGCCGTATAATGTGTCGTTAGCAATTTCAAGCGCTTCTTCTTTTGTCTTGAACGTTGTTACTGCCACAACCGGCCCGAAAATTTCTTCTTGGAAAATACGCATTTTGTTATGTCCTTTAAAGACTGTCGGTTTAATGTAGTAACCATTTTCAAATTCGCCACCAAGATTATTACGCTCACCACCAATTAGGCAATCAGCACCCTCTTGCTTACCAATATCTAAGTAAGAAAGAATTTTCTCCATTTGCTCGCTTGAAGCTTGTGCACCCATCATCGTATTTGGATCTAATGGATTGCCTGTTTGAATTGCTTCTACACGTTGAATAACACGTTCCATAAATGCATCGTATATAGATTCTTGAATTAACGCACGTGAAGGGCATGTACATACTTCCCCTTGGTTCAGTGCAAATAATACAAAGCCTTCTACTGCTTTATCTAAAAAGGCGTCATCTTTATCCATAATATCTTCGAAGAAAATATTTGGAGATTTCCCGCCTAGCTCTAACGTAACTGGAATAAGATTTTGAGAAGCATATTGCATAATTAAGCGACCAGTAGTCGTTTCACCAGTAAAGGCAATTTTGCCGATACGTGGATTCGATGCAAGTGGTTTCCCTGCTTCCAAACCAAAACCATTCACTACATTCAGTACACCTGGTGGTAGTAAATCTTCAATTAACTCTAGTAATACCATAATAGATACTGGAGTTTGCTCTGCTGGCTTTAATACAACACAATTTCCTGCTGCCAAAGCAGGTGCTAGCTTCCAAACAGCCATTAGAATAGGGAAGTTCCACGGAATAATTTGTCCAACTACACCAATCGGTTCATGGAAATGATAAGCTACAGTATCATTATCCACCTGACTTAGCGCTCCCTCTTGTGCACGAAGAGCTCCCGCGAAATAACGAAAGTGATCTATTGCTAAAGGAATATCAGCATTTAATGTCTCACGCACTGCTTTACCATTATCCCATGATTCAGCAACAGCAAGCTTTTCTAGGTTTTCTTCAATTCGATCTGCTATCTTAAGTAAAATATTTGAGCGTTCTGTTACAGATGTTTGCCCCCATGCATCTTTAGCCGCATGTGCTGCGTCAAGTGCAAGTTCAATATCCTCTGCTGTCGAACGGGCTGCTTGTGTAAAAACTTGTCCAGTAACAGGAGTAACATTATCAAAGTATTGGCCTTTTACAGGGGGTGTCCATTCGCCACCAATATAATTATCATATTTCTCTTTGAATTGAACTACCGATCCTTGAGTGTTTGGAAATGCATAAACCATTTTACTTCTCCCCTTTACACAAAATAATTAGAAAACATCTAGAAAAATCATTATTTTATATAGAAATAACAACATTTCTCTATATATCTTCTTAACCACTATATTGTCAGAAAAGAATAATAATTACAACTTTTATATGGGAAATTTTATATAGAATTTATTTTTACTAGAATACCTTCAAAAATTCACGTGAAATCCATTGATACGGTATACTTAACATAACTAAAATTGTATAGGAGACAGATATGCGTATTAATAAATATTTAAGTGAAACTGGTATCGTATCACGTCGTGGCGCTGATAGATGGGTTGAGGAAGGCAAAGTAACAATTAATGGTGAACTTGCAACTGTCGGTAGTCAAGTGGAAGTCGGAGATGTTGTTTGTGTAGATGGTAAAGAAGTGAAAAAAGAAGAGCAGCTTGTATATATTGTACTGAATAAACCGGTAGGCATTACAAGTACAACTGAACAACATATTAAAGGTAATGTCGTGGACTTCATTAATCATCCACTACGAATTTTCCATATCGGCCGACTCGACAAGGACTCTGAAGGCCTATTACTACTAACAAACGATGGTGATATCGTTAATAAAATATTACGTGCTGAAAATCATCATGAAAAAGAATACATTGTCCAAGTCGATCATTCAATTACCGATGAATTCATTCAAAAAATGGGCGCGGGTGTAGATATATTAGATACAACAACTTTACCTTGTCATGTGGAAAAAATTTCGGATAAAGTGTTTAAAATCATTTTAGAACAGGGGCTAAATCGCCAAATTCGCCGTATGTGTTCTGCACTTGGATACTCAGTCAAACGACTACAACGTATTCGCATTATGAATATTAAGCTCGGTAATTTAAAAGTCGGGCAATGGCGCGATCTAACAGATAAAGAAAGAGCAGAGCTATTTAAACTACTAGACTACACACCAAAATAATGAATTTCATAAAGGGGACACAGATATGCTTTCGATTCAAAGTACAGAGCAGCTCACAGGCGCTCGCATCAGTGGGGATTTTTGGGATTTAGATGAACTTATCAATGCTATTTATGCTATTACAGGTGATGAAAATAAGTACTATGACTACCAAGGTGCGCGTAATCGCATCCTTGGTGTCTGTTACAATCTTCGTCATGCTACTCAAGGCGATTATCATATAGAATTTGTCGGTAACGGCCTAAACAAGAGTATTCTAACGCAGCATCAAAT
Organism: Lysinibacillus sp. NPDC096418; assembly: GCF_044762775.1. Taxonomy (NCBI): domain Bacteria; kingdom Bacillati; phylum Bacillota; class Bacilli; order Caryophanales; family Bacillaceae; genus Lysinibacillus; species Lysinibacillus sp. NPDC096418. Next base: position 11,734 of record NZ_JBIWEY010000055.1, on the reverse strand, counting down.
GATTGTACCTAAAAAAAATGTATATTTTTCAACTGAAGTATTTTGGCCAGAGCTTATTTTTACTGCAATTGCGTTAAATGATTTTATTCGACTACATCAAGAACGAATTGATGCTTCCGATTGGAATATACATATTGCCACGATTCGTAAATTCCAAGCAACGGTAGCTGAGTGTTTGGAACAAGAACTTGATGAAGAAGAGTATCTCGTATTTTTAAAAATGCTACATACAAAGATGCCATTGACATTCCGTTATGCTACGCAATATGTCGATGTACTTAATATAGAATTTATACATTTAAGTACAGAAGAACGCAAAGCGCATCTTGCTGCTTTTGCCTTACGTCTTATGCTCGAAGACGAGGAATACATAGCTTTAAAAGCACAACTAATAGAAGCAGCAAAAACGACTAAAAACGCTCTTCACGAACTTCAAATTAACATCAAGTATCCAGAGGAAATTATTTGGTGAGCGTTTCCTACAAAATGAGAAGGCTATCCAATAAGTCCCTTTAAGCAGAACAACTGGCTTTCTATATGGTAAAAATCCACTTCGCTTTCCGCGGGCACAGCGTAAGTCGCAACCCTCGCTCCGCGCGGTTTGTTGCGTCTTACGTCTTGTGCTGTTCCCGCAGGAGTCTACGTGGATTTTTACCTTTACATCAAAAAAACGGCATATTAAAAGTACTCTCAGCACACTACCTTACTCTTCGGGCAGCCCCCTCTTTTAACCAGTTATTCAATTTTCTCATACGCCATTTTACGAATGACTGCCTCATGCTGTGGAAAATCAGCTAGCAGCTCTGCCTGCGTAAACATTTCAAAATCTGCAAAGTCGAATCCTGGTGCAACCATACAACCAACTAAACTAAATGTATCTGCATCATCTACCGAAGAACCGAAAATTGTATTCTTTGGTACGAGCACTTGTGGCACTTCGCCTGCTTCTAAATTTAGTCCTAGTTTCTTCGCTTCATACGTACCATCTGGGTAAATTATATGAACGGTAAGTGAGCTCCCTCCATGGTAATACCATAATTCATCTGATTTCAAACGATGCAAATGCGAGATATCTTGTGAGCGTAATAAAAAATAAATGCTTGTATATAATGGTCTTTCTACTTCTCGTACAGTTATTTGATCTTCCGCGCGAAATGTCGACGTATAATAGCCACCTTCTGGATGTTCTACTAAATTTAAATAATCGATAAAATATTGTGCTGAATTCTGCATAGATGTTCACTCCTTTCTCCTACTCTATCAAAAGACTACGGTCAGGCGCCACCCCTATCTTTCAATAGAATGCAAAAAGCCACGACAACAAAAGCTGTCGTGACTTCGATTCTTATAAACCACCTAAATAAGCAGCTTTTACCTGCTCACTTTCTTGTAATTCCTTCGCCGTCCCTGAAAGTACAATACGCCCTGTTTCTAATACATATGCACGGTTCGCAACCGATAAAGCCATATTCGCATTTTGTTCCACTAGTAACACAGTAGTACCTTCTTTATTAACTTGCTCTATAATATTGAAGATATTTTTAACCATTAACGGTGCTAATCCCATTGAAGGTTCGTCCATTAGTAATAGCTTTGGTTTTGCCATCAACGCACGGCCCATCGCTAGCATTTGCTGTTCCCCACCAGATAAAGTACCTGACTGCTGTTTACGACGCTCTTCTAGTCGTGGAAATAGCTCAAATACATGATTCATATCTTTTTTAATGCCCGCCTTATCATTACGGAGATATGCACCTAATTCTAGATTTTCTTCTACTGACATATTGGCAAAAACACGGCGACCCTCTGGTACATGCGAAATCCCTGATTTTACGATGGTTTGTGCAGCCTTACCAGCAATCGAGAATCCTTCATATTCAATGATGCCACCTTTTGGTTTCAGTAAGCCTGATAATGTTTTTAGTAGTGTACTTTTACCGGCACCGTTTGCACCAATTAATGTGACAATTTCACCCTCATTTACTTCTAAAGAGAGGCCCTTTAATGCTTGGATGTTCCCGTAGAATACATCGATATCTTGTACTTTTAGCATTAGCTGATAACCTCCTCACCAAGGTAAGCCTCAATTACCTTTGGATTGTTGCGAATTTCCTCTGGAGTACCATTAGCAATGAGTTGCCCATGGTCGAGTACGTAAATACGTTCACAAATCCCCATAACTAAGCTCATATCATGTTCAATGAGAAGGATTGTTAAACCAAACTCTTTACGGATAAATGCGATTAATTCCATTAAATCATGTGTTTCCTGCGGGTTCATCCCTGCTGCTGGTTCGTCCAGTAACAACAGTTTGGGATTTGCCGCAAGGGCTCGTGCAATTTCTAAGCGACGTTGCATTCCGTATGGTAGATTTTTAGATAGCTCATCCTTATAAACATCTAAGCCAAATATTTTTAAAAACGCAATCGATTGTTGCTCCATTTCGGCTTCGCCTTTAAAGTGATTTGGCAAACGGAAAATCGATGCCCACATTGAATGTTTGGCAAGCGAATGATTGGCTACTTTTACATTATCTAAAACAGATAGCTCTTTAAACAGACGTATGTTTTGGAATGTACGGCTGATTCCTTTTTGTGTTACTTGATAAGGAGCTAAACCATTTAGTTTTTTACCATCGAATGTTATTGTGCCTTCAGTTGGTTTATACACCCCTGTTAGCATGTTAAAGCTTGTCGTTTTACCAGCACCATTCGGGCCAATAAGTCCGACTAATTCACCACTATTTAGGTACAGATTAACGCCCTGTACCGCCTTTAAACCACCAAACTGAATACCCATGTTTTCAACATTTAGAAGAAGGCTGCTAGTCATTGTTTTGCCCCTCCTTTTTTACCGAACTTGAATAAACTCGTAATTTCTTTCGTACCCATTAAGCCCGCTGGACGGTATAGCATTACGATTATTAGTACTAAACTGTAGATAATCATACGAGTCTCTGGGAAGTTTGCTAAGTACATTGAAACAATTGTTAAGAAAATCGCTGCAAGGACAGAGCCTGAAAGACTTCCTAAACCACCAAGTACTACGTATATTAAAATATCAAATGATTTTAAGAATCCAAAAGTCGCCGGTTGAATAATAAAGAAGTTATGAGCAAATATCGCACCCGCTAGCCCTGCAAAGAATGATCCAATCGCAAATGCTACTACCTTATAGTACGTTGTGTTAATGCCCATCGCATCCGCTGCAATTTCATCCTCACGAATCGAAATACACGCACGACCATGTCGAGAATTTGTGAAGTTAGCAATCACAACAATCGTTAGTACTACACCTACAAATGCATATGTCCAAGTCGATAAATACTTCACTTGCATCCCTGCTGCGCCACCTACGTAATCTGTGTTTAAAAAAACTATACGGATTATTTCAGCAAATCCAAGTGTCGCAATTGCTAAATAGTCCCCTTTTAAACGTAATGTAGGAATACCTACGATTAAACCTGCAACTGTGGCTGCCAGCGCTCCTAAGAAAATTGCTAATGGGAAAGGCAGTAGAAGCTTCGTTGTGATAATTGCAGAAACATAGGCACCCACAGCTAGGAACCCAGCGTGTCCAATAGAAAATTGGCCTGTAACACCAATAACAATGTGTAAACTTACCGCTAACATGATGTTAATACACATCGTGATTAACATATTTTTATAGTAAATATCAATAACTTCCGTCGTAATTAACGTCTGAACTACGGCATAGATGACTAGCGCTAATACGGCATAACCCCAGAAAACTTTAGACTTTTTCATCATTACCGCTCACCTACACTTTCTCGCGGGCGTTTTTACCAAAGATACCCGATGGTTTGAATATTAAAATTACAATTAAAATAACGAATGCCGCTGCATCGCGCCATAAAGAAAAACCAAGTGCACTAACAATTGACTCCACGACACCAAGTAACATTCCGCCGACCATAGCACCTGGAATAATACCAATCCCACCTAAAACAGCGGCAATAAACGCTTTAACCCCTGGAATTACACCCATTAACGGATCTATTTTTGTATAGTACACACCAAAAATGACACCGGCAGCACCTGCTAATGCTGAACCAATCGCGAATGTTGCTGAGATTGTATTATCTACGTTTATACCCATTAGCTTTGCTGCATCTGCATCATGTGATACTGCACGCATCGCCTTACCAATTTTCGTTTTATGTACGATAAATTGTAAAAGTAGCATCAGTACAACGGATACCGATAAAATCAATAGAGATGTACTACTGATTTGGACACCAAATACATCTAAAATTTTATTTTGAACTACTTCAGGATAGGCAGCTGGCTGTGCGCCTCTGAAGAAAATCGTTGTATATTCAATTAGTAGTGATACCCCTATTGCAGTAATGAGGGCAGCAATACGTGTCGCATTACGCAAACGTTTATAGGCTATACGTTCAATTAACATACCGAATATGGCACAAACCGCCATCGCTAATAATAATGCAGGAAAGAAGCCAAGTTCCCATTTTGCAATTGCGTAAAAACCGATAAATGCGCCAATCATGAACACGTCACCATGCGCAAAGTTAATCAGCTTAATAATACCGTATACCATCGTATAGCCTAACGCTATTAACGCATAAATACTACCTAGTGAGATACCATTTACAAGTTGTTGTATCCATTCCATGAACCTTCACTCCCTTTTTGTTTATTTTTCGAAAGGGAAAGACGTGACAAATTTCCACATATCCTATCGCAGAAAGTCCAACGTCCCTCATAAACAACTATTCTAGATTCCTTTTGTTAAAATCTTATGTTCGCTTCTAGTATCAAATGTCTAAGTATTACCCATAGAAAAAGGAGGCGAATTTGTCCGCCTCCTTTGCCCACAAGAATTAAGGATTTACTTTAGAGTTGAACACTTGCTTACCGTCTTTGTATTCAAGAACTGTTGCTGGTTTAATTGGGTTATGGTTTTCATCAACTGAGAAATTACCTGTTACTAATTTAAGATCTTTTGTACCCTCTAATGCTTTTTTAATTGCTTCGCCATCCGTTGAACCTGCTCGTTTGATCGCATCTACAAGGAAGTGCATTGAGTCATAGCCCAAGACATTGAAAGCATCCGGTGCTTTGTCGCCATTAGCCTTTTTAAAAGCCGCCACGAAGTCTTGGATTATCGACTCCGGATCTTTAGCAGAATAGTGATTGATCTGGAATGTGTTATTTAATGCCTTTTCACCAGCTAAATCTACTAAAGTCGGAGAATCCCATCCATCAGCGCCCATTAGCGGTACTGTAATACCCATTTCACGCGCTTGTTTGACGATTAGCCCCACCTCTTCGTAATAGCCTGGAATAAATACAAAATCAGGGTTCGCTTTTTTAACATTTGTTAACGTTGTTTTGAAGTCAGTATCTTTAGCAATATAATTTTCCTCGGCTACTACTTTAAGACCAGCTTTTTCAACGGTTTCTTTAAAGGATGCCGCTAGTCCCTTTGCATAATCTGAAGAGCTATCTGCAAAAATTGCAACATTTTTCGCACCTAAGTCATTCATTGCAAAGTTCCCCGCTACTGTTCCTTGGAAAGGATCAAGGAAACAAGTACGGAATACATATGGGTTAACTGTACCGTCGTCATTAACTGTTATACTTTCTGCAGTACCCGATCCTGTAACCATCGGTATTTTTTGTTCATTTGCAAGTGTTACTGTAGCAACTGTATTTCCTGATGTCGCGGGTGCTATCATTGCGACTACTTTCTCTTGTGTGATTAATTTCATCGCCATTGTTGCTGCTTCGGCATTTTCTGATTTATTATCTAACGGTATATATTCAATTTGCTTCCCATCGATGCCGCCCGCTGCATTAATTTCATCAACAGCTAACTTTGCGCCTAGGTTAATACCAGAACCGTAAGATGCTGCTGAACCAGACAGCTCCAAGTTTGCACCAATTTTGATTGTTTCTTCTTTAGTTTTATCTTTATCGCCGCCTGTTGAACCACCAGCGCTAGGCTTTGCATCATCCCCACCACCACAACCAGCTAGCACACCAGCAAGGAGTGATGAAGCAACTAGAAGTGAACCGAATTTTTTAAGCTTTTTGCTCTCTCTCATAATTAATCCTCCTATAACTTTCTCAAATTTTAGATATTTCTGATAATTATAAACAATTAAATCTATTACCTCAATAGCTGAAGTAATATTTTATAACTACCCCTTTAGAAAATATAACAATAATTATTCGAACCTTTTACATTGTAAAACATTCTATTTATTTAGTCTAGAGTGATTTTTTAGTATAATTAGTTTTTTATGAATAGTCACTCAACTTAGTAACTATGTACTTTAAGTCCTTTATTCTAGTATTTAAAACAATTATTTGAATCTTTTCCAAACTCCACTTTACACATCTTTTTTTTGAAAATTGATTGGCACTCATAGTTCGCTGTTATTTACTTCCCTCTTTCACTATCACTAAAACAATGGTATTGATCAAATTATTATTAGGCATACCAATTTGTGGCAACATAAAAAAGCTTAGTAAACTAAGCTTTTTCCAATGTAAACACACAAAGACGTTCATTTATATTTGTTTCGTTGCGTAAGTAAACTTCATGTGCCAATGCAAATGGTGTCCCGTATTCTAGAAATTGCAAATAGTCATGTGACGGGTAATACAAAATAAGGTGGATTTCACGCATATTTAGTTCATAAGACTTCCAAATATTATGGATGACCGTTCGGAAAATCTTAATGGAAAAAGGATTAAAAAAGAAAAATACATTATCAACTGATTTAATGGAATATTCCTCAGCAATTACGTGTTCAAAGGCTATGAGCTCGCCTTTGTGTTTCTTTTGAACGTAATTTATTTTATTGTGCTCCGCTTCTGCATGAAAACCAGCATCCATTTCTACACCTACTGTTGGGATATGAAATTTATCATGTATGTAGATTGGCACGCGCCCTTTACCACACCCCATATCCACAAATACAGGATTTTCAGGTAACTCGTACTGTTCAAACAACTGTTCTAGTCCTGCGTATGGCGTCGGTTCATACCGATGATAATGGGCTAATTTCGGAAAGCCATACTGCTCTCCTATTGTATTTATATTTAAATATTTATCAAATTGTTGTTCATTCAAATAAAGGACTCCCTCGGAAAATGAATGATTAATTTTAGCACGTGAAAAAGCAAAAACCATACCCAAAAGTTTGGATATGGCTTATTTTTTTAACGACCACGTCGATTAAAGCGGAAAACAAATACTAGAGCGCTTAATAATATTACTAGAGAGATGAGCACCATAATCACTGTGTTTTTATCAATGCTAACCAGTGTCACTGTTCCCTCATTAGCTTGTCCGCGCATGCCCATTGATTCTTCATTTCGATTCGGCCTTTGCATTTGGTCTCCATTTTGTTCGCCCCTCTGAGGCATTTGTGAAAAATCCCAATCCTCTGGCATTTGACTAGGGTCAAAGTCGGACGGCATTTGCAGTGGATTATTATCCATATTACCTGCTTGTTCACCATTTTCTTTTGGACCGCCGCCTTGTGAAGACGTATCAGCCTCAACAACAAGCTCACCAGACAATTGTTTTAAGATGGATGTTGAACGTTGTTTCGCAAACTCTGGTAAACTGTTGTCCCCTTCAACTCCTTCTAAAAATTGCTCAGTTGTCGAGAATTTTGTAGGATCAGCCTCAACATAAGTTGTTAACATCGCTGCTAAATTATTTGTAATGTTCTGTACGTAGTCTTCTGTTAAATAAGTCGTAGCTAACTCCTCTATATAACCTTCATAGATCTCACGATATTCATCATTTGAAAGCAGCGCATTCAATAAAGGACGTTCTTCTAACGTCGTGCCTGATACAGGTGTTGTAATACTGAAGTTGATAGCACTATCAGACATTAATTTGCCCGACATGCCCATCCCCATATCCATATCCATGCCACCACGTTGTGGTCGATTCCCAGCTTGCTGCTGTGTATCAGCATTAGTATTTGTGTTAACTTGCGTTTCTTCTTGTACAGGATTTTGATTTTGTTCAATTTCTGGCATTTGAGGTCCATTGCCATTCATTACAGGGGGCTGATTACCTTCTCGCTGTGGGCCACCCTGTGGCATTTCTCCATTTTGTGGTGGTTGCACATCTTGATTATTCATTAGCGGATCAGTGTCAGCCTCGTCTGTACCGTTTGTTTCAGTAGCTGTATTTACTTGTACTTGGTTTGGTCTGCCTCCCATCCCAACGCCGAAGCCACCGAATGACATATTATAATCCCATGGAATAATGGAGAATACACCATTATCTTCATACAAATAGTAATTGTGCTTCATACTGCCTTGATAACTGTCTAGGCTCACAAGTGCCGTATTGACAGCAAAATAACGCAACATTTCATCAACATCAATATACTTTTCGAGATCGCCACCGTTATTGATAACATTTAGCATTTCTATCAGCTTAGAATCCTCTATATTATCTTCATTCGTTTTTAGTCCAATCCCTGTGTAATCATCGATATTATCGCTAATATACTTCAAATCACTTCCCGTGCCATCAGGCTTAAACAAGAAACCATCGTTTGAACCAAAATTATTGGCAAGGAATGTCTCATCGATAGCTTCTACACCTAAATATAACCCTCTTTCTTCACCATTTACTGTGACATACATATATGAATTATTAGGAGTTGGTAGACCCATTTTCTCCATTAACTCATATGAAATGTACTCTCGCATTAACGTTGTATCGCTATAGTTATTGTTTAAGTTTAATTTTTTTAAGCCATATAAGCTTTGGCTATTATCATAGTAATCAAAGTCGATTTTCAAGCTATAACGATCTGAATCACTATTAACGACTGAACGAAGCGATGAATTCCCCTTCGTACGAATTGCCACGTTTTCAATTCTTTTGCCATTCACTGTGACATTTGCCTGCTTTAATTCCTCTTCTGCTGCATTTGCCAGCATATCTGCCCAATCTTCCTCAGCTATTTCAATATCTACCGTAGTTACTTTGCTCTTATTAAAAACGAGTGTCTCATAGGAAAACTCATCATTTTTTGTTTCAATCTTTATATTTGGGAGCACGGCTAACATCACGATAAAGAGTACGAGCAGAATCGCCATACACGAATAGACAACTCGGTTTTTAATCATAATGTGGTACCTCTTTTCTTCCTAGTAGTGAGAAGAGACCTGACGTACATCAGATCTCTTAATGTTTTGATTAAGCTGTAAAATTACCATCGTAGCTAAGCATTACTGCTGATTTTACGCCAGGCACTTTTGTAATTGTGTCCATCACTTTTGCATCATTTTGTTTAACACGAATTTCGTAAGTAAATTCAATTTCATAGTCTTGAATAATTGATTTTGACTTTAAAGCGAATTTTTTCGATTGTGCTGCGATGATGCGTTCTACTTCCTCACAAGCTAAATCCTCCTCAAATTTCACAATGAGTAAGTAAGGATTTTCAACCGTAATTTTGTTCACAAATACAAGTAGTACTACACCAATTAATACAGCACCAATAATGACAAGAGGGATGAAACCTGCACCACATAGGATACCCGAAACTATTGCCCAGAAAATATATACTAAATCCATTGGATCTTTAATCGGTGTGCGGAAACGAACAATCGATAAAGCCCCTACCATACCGAGTGATAATAAAACGTTTGAGCTAATACCCATAATGACTAATGAAGTTGCCATTGTCATGATGAGTAAAGAGATATTAAAAGAATGTGAGTAAATTACACCATTGAATGTTTTTTTGTATACCGCATAAATGAATAGCCCAATAAAAAAGGCTACGACCAACCCTATTAGTGAGTCAGTTAGCGAAAATGATGTTGTCTTCTCTAAGAAATTAGATTTAAAAATATCACCAAAATTTGTATTATTCATTGTCATTCTCTCCTTTAAGTTAATACATAACTAGATTAGCCGTACATACGACTAAGTTGATATTTTGAATAAGCTTCTGCACGTGTATCCACTGATTGCAGTAAAAACTTAATGATGTCAGGTAAATACTCATCATACTTTACTTCTAAAATAACAAGATTGGGTTCTAGTACATCGACCATTGGTAAGTTCTTATTGAACATATCCGTATTTCGCATGCTCGATTGGACTTTACTATCGAATGTGACACGTACGTTACCATAAAGGTAGGTGTATGCCTCCCGTTCATAATCGACCACTGTCATCGGCTTTAGCTGACTGTATTTCATTTCATGGAACAAATCGCGTATCAATGCACGTTCATCCTTTTCCATCCATGAAAAATCACCGATACGCATTAGTTCAAATTCATTTTGTGTGATAGCACATTTTGATTTGAATGTTAGGTTATTGCGTTTACTTTTTCGTTCTAAATTTATTACTTCAGCAGATTTCCCATAAATACGGACCCGGTATTTGTCACGATTTAAATAGCCTTCTTTTTTCTCATTCAACACTTTGTTCTCAAAGTTATCGAAATACGTACTTCGAATTAAATATTTGCCATTTATTCCTGCATTTCGATCAAGTTGCATCACATGCTGCAACTTACTTTTTAAAATAGCGTAGTCTGCATATGAAATAGCTTGTTTTATTTCTTTACGGCCATTGGGATTAAAAGAAGTTTGTATTGGCACCATAGTCACTCCTTATTTTGTTAATTTTGTCTCAATGTCATATTCGGCTTTTTTGTCAGTTACCCACGCTGCATACTCGTCATTCACTCGGGATTCGAGTACGGTTTCATATACTTCATCTTTTATATCTTCAAATACCGCTTCCTCCGCTGGTACTTTGCCAGTTACTTTTATGATGTGATAGCCTTCGGGCGTTTGCACTACCTCGCTCACAGCATCCTTCTCAAGCGCAAACATAGCTTCTTCAAAGGCCTCATCCATTCGACCTCGGCTAACATAGCCTAAATCACCGCCATCCTCTTTGGTTTCTGTATCAACAGAATACTCCTTTGCTAATTCTGCAAAATCTTCACCTGCTTTTACTTTCGTTAAGACTTCTTTGGCAGTCGTCTCATCTTCGAGCAAAATATGACTTGCTACGATTTGTTCATCTTGCCCGTAATTATCCTTGTTGTTTTCAAAATACTCCTCTACTTCCTCATCAGTAATCTCAATACTTGCTGCAATAACTTGCTTCGTTAATTGATAGTTACGAATATTGTCTTTCAGCGCATCCTCTGTTAAACCATTTGCTTCAAGCACTTCATTTACTGAATCTACACCGCCGTATGCTTCTACAAATTCTTCATACTCAGCTTGAATGACCTCATCTGAAACATTAATATTTTGCTTCTTCGCTTCGAGCTCCACAATTTTATTGGTGATTAATGTATCGAGCACCTCTGCACCATATTGGTTGAGTAATGCCTCATCAAGCTCTGTTTGTAAAATCTTTTCACCCTCTACTTTCGCTACATAATCACTACTATTTGAGCAACCCACTAGTAGAGCCGATAACACGATCGGTAAGACTATTACTCTGAAACTCCTTTTATACTTCAACATTTTTATATCTCCCTTCCTGAACGATGTAGCTTTATTTACATTGCCTACTATAAAAGTCCAATGTGTCAGCTAGATGTCAGCTTTACTTTTTCTTTAAGGAATTTTTACAAAATCGAGTAGGAGGGAGCGACTAACTCCCGTCCTCTCACACCACCGTACGTACGGATCCGTATACGGCGGTTCCATGAAGTCTGACGGACAGC
>NZ_JBIWEY010000054.1:0-20360 GCF_044762775.1 Lysinibacillus sp. NPDC096418 | reverse complement strand
TCAAAAGCAAGCAACCTAAATTTTAAAAACGTAAGTTTTAAATTAGGAGCAGTCTAAGCTTTTAAAAAAGATGAATTATGAAATTGATTCAATTAAATGTTCATTCCAAAATTTATCGAATTTCATATATGAAAATGGCATAACCTATCACTCCTTTGAGGGGGAAAGCTGCAGCTGTCAACTAGCGCCACAGCTAAGTGCGTGCGATACACTCAATACTAATGTGTGCAAATTTAGGTTATTAATACATTAAAAAAGCCGAAGCGTGTGAACTCGTGGAAGTGGAAGTTTAGTTTCAAGAGTAATCGATAAATATTGTTCGGTAAAATTATTGACCTTTTTCTTTTTTGGTTTTACAAAGTATGAAATTAACATAACAAAAACGCCCATAGAAATGTATATTAGTGCAACAGATTTATTTTGAATAACCGAATCATATTCAAGGAAACCAGATAATCTTCCCACTCCACTTACAAGCAAAGTGATGCCAAAAATAAATATGATATATCCATTTGTAGAATGTATTTTCAATGCATAACAACTCCCAAGGCTTAGACTAATAACTTATATAAGGATAACACAACTGGTAAATTTTTCACAATTTAGATTGAGTGTATTACTGCACATTGTGAGAATATGAGGAAATAAATATTATGTAGTCGGAAGGATGATAAAACAATGAACGAAGGAGATAGAATGTGTCCTGAATGCGAAACTGAATCTTTAGTTGAAGAAGGATTGAAACACTTGCGTTGCTTAAATCCTAAGTGTGGTTATGTAATTCATGAAAATGATTAGGATGATAAAGATGCAGAAGTAGACTGCTTGCTGATAGATAAAAATTGTTCTGTAAAGTTATTTATCTTTTAGAGGTTTTACAAAGAATGAAATGAACATAACAAAAATCCCTATAGCTATGAATATTATTGCAAGAGATTTATTTGAAATAAATGAATTGTATTCTAGGGCACCAGTTAATCTCGCTGATCCGATTGAAAGCGAAAAGATGCCTAAAACAAATATGATATGTCCAATTTTAGAATGTGAATGTGTTGTCATTGCATAACAACTCCTAATATTTAGGTTTATAACTTATATAAGGATAACATGATTGGATAATATTAGAAAATCTGGATTGATTCGATTGCTGCGCAATATGAGGATTATCCGATAAAAAATGTGCAACAAGAAACAGTCCCTTCACATTTGAAAGGACTGTTCATTAGAGGGGCATTGTTCCATTTTACAAGTTTAATAGGGAGCTTTCGTTTGAAGTAGCTTTAGCCCCATAAATATAAATATTGTTCCTGTTATCTTATTCAGGACTAATCCTACCTTTTGGTTTCCTCTTAGTTTTTTAGTAACGTACGAGGAGAAATAAGCAACAAATAAACACCATAGAAGTCCAGTGGCTGTAAAAGTGAGTCCTAAAATTAAGAAAGGAATAGGACCGGATGCTTGAACATCTATAAACTGCGGAAGAAAAGCAATAAAAAATAACGAAACTTTTGGATTTGTTAAACTTGTTAAAAGTCCTTGTATATAAATTTTTCTTACGTTTAATTTATTTGATGTCGCTTCAAAATCTATGTTTGATTTATCAAATATCATTTTAATTCCTAGATAAACGAGATAAATAACACCGATAATTTTTATGGTATTAAATAATACAATAGATTTTGTCAGTATAAGCGATAAGCCAAAAGAAACCAATAATGTATGAACTAAGGAGCCAGTAATAATACCGAATACAGAATAAACACCAGCTCTTTTACCTTGAGCAATACTTCTACCAACAATATACATGGTGTCAGCACCAGGGATTAGATTTAATAATATCCCTGTTAATAAAAACATTTCATAATTAATAATACCGTACATTTTAGCACCTCGATCTCTTTTTTCAGGGTGCCCATTTCGATATTAAAGGAAATGAAAGAAAAATAAAAGATTTTTTTAGATGGATCAGTAAAAAAACAAATAGCGAGTACTTTCCTGAACACTTTGAGGAAATAAATGAGGAACCCTAGAGCAATTAAAATCCACTAAACTCGCTCTAGGGCTTTGGATAGACCAATTACAGTTTAATATATTTTGATAGATAAAGGAATTGAATATTTAGACAATTAAAATAGATTTGATTTTCGATATATGAAACTATTTGAATTTATGAGGATTTGCTACCTTAATAGAAGCTACTTCTCCGCATTTTAGACACACAGTACAAATAAGTGGAGATCCTGTAGAGAAAAAATTGTCAACTGGTCTTAAATTAGCATAACCATCAAGTTTACCTTCGCCAAATGAATCACCACCGCAGGATTTGCAGGTTAATTTATTGTTTTCCATAACATCACCTCAATATGTAAGTTATGTAAATTATAACATAAAAAAGCCGCAGCATTTTTTAAATGCTACAGCTAATTAAAGTTTTCCCTTTATGCGTGTTCATTATTATTATACCATAACTTGGGATTTGTTGTTAAATGAGTAAATGGATATAACATAAAAAAGCTGCAGCGTTTGCAGACGCTACAGCCTAGATTGATTCATGCCCTTTGAGTTGTATTGACAACATTATTATACCACAACGTAGGAGGGCAAACCTATATGGGCAAACAAGGGCAAATCAGTAGGGACAATTTATTACAGTGGATTGAAAACTATCGATGGATGGTTGAAACAATCGAGGAAGCAAGACGACCAGTGGCAAAGGTTGATAACAGTAGTTACATGAGGGCAAAAACAGCAATGTATGGGATTGAAGCGACATTACCAAAAGCATCTGGTGGTACTAGTGATCCGGTGTTTGCAGAAGTGCAGTGTCGAGTATATTCGCTAAATTATCGAATTAAGGAATACGAGCAAAAGATTGCTGAGGTACAAAAACGCATTTCTCACGTGGTTGGCGATAGAGAGGTTGAGGTACTTCATAGACTGTTAGTTGGTGATAGCATGCGAGTTATTGGTAAGCACATGAGATTGTCTAGTACACCGATTATTCGCACAAGAGACTGTATAGTTAAACAAATGATGATGAGGGCATAGTGCTGTGTGTTTTCTATAATATTATCGGTGCTATATTTTTAGAAATTTCAAATAAATAAATGGACAAAACTTAATTAAGTGGTAAAGTATAGAAAATATGAATGGAGAATTATCTTATGGGAAAATTAAAAGTTGTTGAATTAAAGCATTTTTCAAATAAATATATGAATGAATTGAACTCATTTGTACTTACAGAAGAACAAAAACAATTTTCTGCACTTCCAAGCAAATTTGAGGAAGTGAATGAAGGACAGTACCGTATTGTTATTCTAAGTGATAATACACCAGTTGGTTTCTTTCTGCTAAATTCAAATGAAAGAGTAAAGAAATACTCCAATAATCTGAATGCATTGTTATTAACTGCACTATCAATTAATCTTACAGAGCAAGGAAAAGGTTACGCAAAACAAGGTATGGCATTACTAGTTGAGTTTATTAAAACAGAATTTCCTAATTGTGATGAAATTGTTTTAGTTGTAGACAAAGACAATATACCAGCACAAAAACTATATTTAAAAGTAGGATTTGAAGATACAAATGAGAGGCTAATTGGACGTATCGGCGAAGAAATTATCATGAGACAATTAATAAAATAATATTTGACTACAAATAAAAGTAAGGTTCCTTTTTACTACCATTGTCACCAGAGTTGATTCTACATTTTGTAGATTAACTCTGGTTTTATGTTTTTCGGAAAGTTTAGCATCAATCCTTGAAAAATCTACTTAATTATTATGTATCAAATGGCGCAATTGTATCATTTGTATCAAACGTTACACTTTATGTATCTATGGTTTTTAACCTGTATAATGAAGGGGAGGTCGGACAGGTAAATTTTTCTTCCCTTGGTATTTATAAATAATTGAATATCTAGGAAAGACGGACCGACCAGCGCCCCATAAACGTTTCGGGGCAAGACATACATGGCCGGCTCATATTTTTTAAGAGATTAGGTATCTTAATTAATATGAAAGGTGAAAAAAAGAAAAATTGGAGTGATTTAATTTGACTAAATTTACACCCTTGTATGAAGCTCATGCCTTCGCAGAAGCGTTTCTACTACCTACCGAGCAGTCATCTTTAAAACATCCTTATAAAAAGGATAAAGGTCGATATCCACGAGTGCGAAAATTTATCCAAAATTATTTATTAAATGGTTCAAGTGAAACATTTAATTCTTCTCCAATTCAACAAGGTGTTGGACAATTAATGATGTTCTGTGCTCAGTTCGCCCAACAAAAGGCACAAGCTGGAGAACGTGATGCAGTTTACAAGGAAATTGTTAATACTATTATTCCAAAACTTATCGATAAAGCTTTTAATTTCCCAACGAATCCAATTAATCAACTATCAGGTTTAATTTATCTTGGTGCAGCGATGCTTAAAAAGTTAGATGAGTCTCAGAGCGATGTATCACTTTCTAATCTTGATGCATTGTTAGAGCAATACCGAGATCATTTTGCTAATGAAGTATTAAGCTCCAAGGAATACCATATTTTAATGTGCTATCGTACTCCGGCTGCTTGGACATACGATGATTCAGAAAAATCGTACCGTTTTGCTACTGGTCCTTATTCCGGTCAAATTGGATACTGGATAGCTACAGCAGATTTATCAACTGATCCCCAGAAAACCTCCTTGGATAACCCAACCGTTCTTGATGATTCAGGAAAAGTTACATTTGCGGGTATTCAACCAGGAACGAGTGGTAAAAATTATTTAGATCATCATGCCAAATTTAATACTAAAAACCAAAGATTTATTCTTAATTCTTCACTAAATGCTGTTGCTTGTTGGATGGCAGCGCATGTATATGATGTAAAGGTTAATGAGACTGGAGCTTCATTAGATCCTGCACATAACCTGAAAAATGCAATTCGAGATGTTCTTAGTTATACACAATGGGGTTCTAATACTTCCGTGGCTAATGCTTCTAAAGGTTGTTTCCAGCAAGAGCCCTATAACAATTCATTATCTGCAAAAAGAGTTCTTCCGGTTCATGGGTTTTCTGATGTAAACCTGACAAATAATATGCTGCGTGCTCGATTCGACTCTCCAGCATATAATGCATTTGCAATAACATTCTTGCAAATTTATGCAAGCTTAATTGAAAATCCTACAGTCTCATCATGGCACAGTCTTGTTCCAAATGTAGATTCGGATTCTGGAGTTATGGTTACTCAGCTAATTAATACCTACAAGGATATTTTTGAAAACTATTCAACTATTAAAAATACCTTAGTTAGTAATTCGTTTAGCCAAGCTAAATATTGGGGAATGTACATTCCGGAGAATGCCATGTTAGGTTCAGCCGAGTTAATTAAAAATCCGTGGCAAATGCCTAATAAAGGTGAGGGAATCAATCAAGCTATGGTTGGATTGTTTAATGTTTACCCTGGAATTACAGGGCAAGGTTTAGCAATTATGGATAATAAAGTATCAAAAGCAATTAAACATCAACTTGATGTTAGTCAGGCTTTACATGGTCAAAGTAAGTTTCCATCGCACGGTCGTTCTGGCCTTTGGGACTTGGCACGCTTAGATATATTAGCCGATGCTTTAAATACAAGTGGAACGGTTGATTCTGCTACTGACCTTACTACTACTGATAAAGAATCTCCAAACTGTGCTGGAGCTCGTCGAGCATTCTACGCTTTAGCTATGGCGTTAGCAATTGATGGTTCTAATAGTTTTGTTTTAGATTAATAGGAATTTAGTGTTCCTTCTTTCAAATTTCAACGACCTAAAGAGTGAGTTATCGACAATTACCACAATAAAATAATAGGCGGATCAAAGCCTTTATCCAGCTCAGGGGTGGGGCTTTTTATATTAGTAAGAAATTTTAATGTACTGTATAATTTTACTAAACAAACTGCAGTTTTGAGGAGGTTATGCATGAAATATAAAAAACTTTTTCTCGCTATTGTATTATTTATTTTTTTAGGTATTAGCTATTATTTTGGTGCTACTTCTAAATATGAACTATCGGAAGAATTTAGTGATTTCCCTGTTCCTATAAATGCCAAACTAGTACAAAAAAATGAGTATAACTCTATATACGAGTGGTCAAAGTCTTCAGATGTAAATGGCATTCCATTTAGTTATAGCCTTATAATCAGGACAAATGGTTGGAAAAGAGTAGTTAGAGAAGGTACTTTATCAATCTACGAGAAGAGTGGAGTTCAGATAAATTTATCAAGCCAACGAGATGAGATTATTATCGGAAATAAAAAATAATACGTTACTAGAGAAATGAATTTAATTAATTTACTTAACATCCTTCGGGGTGTTTTTCTTTTGCCCTGAAAAGTGAGCATCGGTGGGCTACCCTTACCACGAACGAACGGTGCTTGCATTTGAGAGTGAAAGCAAAAAATTATTGAGGTTTTTTAGTGCCTCCTTGTCTTATGATTTAGGAGGAGGTGTTGTAATTTTGGACAACAGAAAACTAGTACTGATTTGGGAAGGTATTTTAATGGAACACGGAGGAGGGGGAACTGTAAATACTTTCATAAATGAGTATTCAAATTATAGTATAGAAAACTTGTTGAAATTGGCGTTTTTATATCTAGAATTAGAAACTGAAAACCATCCATGTAGATATAAAATCGAAATTGGGGATTATTTGCATAGGGATGAATATACCGTTGTTTATGAAAGTAATGAGATAAATTATCATGAATTATTGGTAGCTTTAGTTGTTCTAATGAGGTTAATTAATTTTGACAAACGACGAGAGTTAATAATTAAAATAGCTCATGCTTTAAGAATAATGGATAGAGAAGTTTCACATCAGTTTTCAAAAGATATAGCTGAAAAAGTATATTGGCAATACAAATAGTATGTAAAGCACTTTTAAAAAGTGCTTTTTTTATTGTATCTTTTGAAAACCCCTTGCTATGCGAGGGGTTCTAAAGAGCTTCTAGCTATGGATAAGAAAAAAACCCAGCCGTAGAATGAATTCAGGTCTGGTCAACCGACTTCGTACGAAAGGGGATCCAAATAGATAAAACAAGTTTAGCACACACAACATGGAATTGTAAGTATCACATCGTCTTTGCGCCAAAATATAGAAGGCAGATTATTTATGGACAAATCAAAGCAGATGTAGGTAGAATTCTTCGCCAGTTATGTGAAAGAAAAGGGGTAGAAATTATTGAAGCAACAGCCTGTCTGGACCATATTCATATGTTGGTGAGTATTCCACCAAAATTAAGTGTTTCATCGTTTGTGGGTTATTTGAAAGGGAAAAGTAGTTTAATGATATTCGATCGACATGCGAACCTGAAATACAAATATGGAAACGGGAAGTTTTGGTGTCGCGGATATTATGTAGATCCAGTAGGAAGAAACAGAAAAATCATTCAGGAATATATAAAAAATCAATTACAAGAGGATATTCTTGAGGATCAAATGACCATGAAAGAATTCATTGATCCATTTACAGGAGAAGAAATAAAAGCAAAAAAGCGAAAATAATAAAGCCACTTTAGTGGTAGCGTGAAAACGGAGTGCGGTTGGCGGACCTTTCAGTGTGTCTTTAGACATGGGCCAGTACCCCAGCGTTTCACGCGCAGAGCAAACCACCAGTTAGACTGGTGGTTCTGATTTTGAATCATTATATTCAGATGCATTTCTGATAGGGTAGGGCAGAAAAATGCTATCTTGATAGCCTTTTTTGATCATTCTAATTGAATTTAAAAGAAAGTAACTATAGGTTATTTATCAGTACCGAATTTATAGTAGTATAGATATATTTTGTAAAATTATTTATATTTCAATTAGTTTAACGTAAAATTGGATTTATGTAGTTTTAACAGGAACTAGATAATTAATGTAAAATTCAGATTTTTTTAAAAATTTATTACTTCTAAACAGTAAAACTGCGGAAAATTTAAACGACTTATATATTTATGATTATAGTTCGTTAAGGAGATATTTTATGAATAGGATAATACAAATTGTAATTCTGAGCACATTTATATTCATACTAGGTGGCTGTTCTACACCTCTGAATATATTTGAATCCGATATTAATCCAGAGACTGGAGCTCCATATACCAAAGAAGATATATTTTTATATAGTGAAAAAGGTGATTATGAAACTGTAAAAAAACTAGTACGATTAGGTTTCAATGTGGATATGGAGTATTTAGAAGATACACCATTATATTATGCAATTAAAAGTAATAACTTAAAGACAGTTAAGGTTTTGGTAGAAGGGGGAGCCAATCTGGATTGGCAGAATGGTCCTAATAAAAATGCATTATTAGTTGCTGCAAATGAAGCTAGCTACAATGTAATTCCATATTTATTAGATAAAGGGGCAGATATATATTATGAAGATGCCAATGGTAGAAATATAATTGAGTATATCTTTAAAAGCTATCGAGGTTCTATCTATCATAGCTATGGTGATTTTATCAAAAACGAAGATCTATTAAAAACGTTGAATATATTAGTTGATTATGATGCGGGTATATTAAATATGCAAATTCAATTAAATGAAGATTCTTCAACACTTTATTCACCGATTATGTTTGCAATAAATAACTTCGATCCCATGTTTACTAAAGCAATGTTTTCATTGGGATTTACCATCGATTTATATGTTGATGGCGATCTAGAGATAATAAACCTGATACAACCTGCAATCAATTCTGCAAGTTCACAAAGTGCCCAATTAATAGCTTGTATAATTAGTGAACATAGTAATGTTCCGAAGGATATTCTTTACGGTAATGCTCATAATTCTAATTACTTCTCGCCTTATTGTAAATCTAATTTAGAGGAATTTTACAAAGATTATCAAATCAACGAGAATAGAACAGCAGACATGGAAGAATCCCTACAAGAGGAAACTCAAGTTGAGGAACAGGGAGAGCACTTTATTGCAAGTAATCAAATGAGAGAACTCTTACATAACCATAGTTTTTTTGATAAAGATATTCTAATTACAGATGATTATCAGAGTGCTGTATTGAAAGCAGGAACAAGTAATGAGGAGGGGAATTATTCAGGCGGATGGTGTTCCTTTTATAGTGATTTTATAATTTGCATAGACAAAGCAAGTCCAGATAAGCTTTCTGGAGTTGAATTATTTATAAATTATCCACTGAAAGTTAAAGAACTAGAAATCGCAATAAACCAAAAAGTAGATATTACTAACAATGTAGAGATTGCTGACGATAGTTACTCATCATATTTAAATATAGGTGGTCAAGAATATATAATTTCTTTTGACGGAAGTTCATCCGATTCATTAATAAAAGAAATATTTATAAAAAATTCATAGTATTGGGATGAAATTAATTATTATTATACTAAACCAACGGAAATTGGTGAATCACCTAATGGTTATCCGAAAATTCACGAAAACCGGCAGAAAATACTGCCGGTTTGAGATACCAATTAATTTGAATTGTTTTGGAAACCATTATTCGCGTTATGACCAGAAGCTTGTATTTTGTTAGCTTCTGCTTGCTGAATTTGTTGTTTAACTTGGTTAACATCAGTTTCAGTTCCAAATTCTTCGTTCATTGCATTCTGAGTTGCAAAGCGACCAGAAGCTTTACTTTTATTAGCCTCTGCTTGTTGGATCTGTTGTCTAATTTGATTAACATATTGGTTGTTGTTATTGTTTGTCATGGATAACACCTCCTGAATTTAGTTTGTTCAGAAGAAGTTTTATTATCCGTAGATTTTTGAATTGAAAAATTGTTATTTCGTTAAACTCTATACGATATGAAAAATACCTAATTAAGTAAAACGGTTAGTTAATCTTTTTCTGGGTAATTTACATGTAATGGTGGAGGTACAAGTCATCCTTTAACTAAACTTTCATTGAATTTCTACATCGCTTGAACAAGTACTGGTTTAACCTTATATAGTTTGCCTAAAGCCAAAAGTGTAAGCCAACGCTGGATGAAGAACCATGAACCAACTCAAAATGCTACGACCGCCCGACCACTTAATGAAATACTATTTGGATAAACATCATTTAAAATACTAAAAGTCAAAATGATGATACCTACTGCAGCGCAATTTAAGTTTGCATACTTTCCTGGGTCAAATATGATTTTAGCTTTAGTAGTGCTTAATGGTACTACTGAATTAAAACCTGAAATGGACGGTGGAAAAACAAAAACAGCATCTTACGCTTCAGCTAGGACAAGCGTAAATGTTCTATGCTCACGGGGAAATGGGGATGTCTTCTATAAATAATGTGCAGTAAAAAAACTTTTAAAAAAAAAATTGGAATTCTTAATGGACAAATATATTTAAATGCTAGTTGAAGTTTTTATGAGGTGCTGGTGGATATATTCATTTACTTGATCTGGTTTATCTAAATTAGTGGCATGGTGAGCGTTTTCAATGATTTTTAACTGTGACTTTTTAATCTTGTTATGTAGATACTTTTGTTGTCTTTGAACCATAGTATCGCGGTCACCGTGTAATATTAAAGTAGGGCAATTTACTTTATCTAATTCGTTTCCACTTTCCATTCTGGATACGACGTTCCAAATTCGAATCCAATTCCTATAAGACATCGCTGCAACAGTGGAATAAATATATTGTTTATTTGCCTTGTTAAACTTTGATAGTGTATATGCCTGTATTTTTGCAGAAAGTGACATTGGAATGAACAAGTTGGAGAAACGATTAACAGGAACTAATACCTTTTCATACCAATTGAATTTGTTTGTAAATGGCGTGCCTATTAATATAAGAGATTTTACGTATTCTGGATAATGAATTGCTGTTTGTAAAGAAATATGTCCACCCATGGATAGTCCACATAAATTTGCCTTTTTAATTTCTAGGTGATTCATCAAACCAATTAAATCTTTACTGAAATCTTCAGCATACAACTTCCCTTTTGGAAGAGAAGAGGTTCCGTGACCACGAACATCCCAGGTAATGGTTTTATAATATTTAGAAAAATAATCAACTTGTTTATCCCATTGTTTATGATCCCATGACGCGCCGTGAGTAAAAATCAGTGGTTCACCTTTGCCTTTGATTTCATAGTATATATCTACATTATTAATTGTACATTTTGGAATTATTAACACCCCTCAATTAGCTAAGATAATATTGATTTTAACTTTGTTAAACATTTTAACATATAGGAAGATATATGGAAAAAATATTCCGAATTCATATCTGTGGTAATTGATTGAAAATACCATGAAGGTTGGGAAAGCGTAGAAATTAATTAACTAAACAATATGAGGGAAAGGGTCACTTCCATCCTAAGTGACCCAATCTATCAAACCAGGAGAGGTTTTCGTAAAGCTAAATCACTTTACATTATATATTATGATTAGAAAGTGGTAATGATTAGCCAAGTGCCTGTGATATAGATTAAAAAAATAAAAACTGTAGCGTCACCAAACGCTACAGCTAAAACTGAAGGTTACCCTTCTTCTGTTGATCAATAACGACATCATAGGAGGGTAACGAAAAAGAGGTTCTACTTTTCAAGGGGGATAGTTGGTGGGAGAATTTTAAGTAATAACTAATCGTCAATTATTACCACTTAAAATGGTTAAATAATCTTAATACATGAAAGTAGCACCGACAATAATAAGAAGAATAAATAGAACAACGATTAGAACGAAGGATGAACCGTTGCCATAGCCTCCTCCTCCATAGTTGTTACAGTTACTGTATGAATAACCCATGATAACACCACCTTTCTACAATCTATATTATGTGTAGTTGCGAAAAGGAGCGGTGTTATTTATCCAATCCATAGATTCTTTTGTTTAGAAATTAGAAAAAATAATCTGCTTATGCGAAGTGAATGGACTTAGAAAAAGTTTCAAACATAGGGGAACTAAAAAACAGTTATTATTCGAGAATGAATTTATTGGTCGGGGAAATAAAGAAGCCCCTTGAGTAAGCTTACTTTGGCACACCCATAGGTTGTGGAAGAATTATAATTACAACTTAAAATAATTCAGTGGTGATTAATCGGAATGTTTGGATTAAAAGAAAAAGAGCGGCTAAAATATTTCTCTCAAGAATTTAAAATAACCTGTTTTCATTGTTATTGCCAAACAAAGAAACTAAGCATGGCATCAGGTCCTAAAATGAAATTCTATTTTTTAAGAGGAATAACCTTCTTGAATAGAAAATACGGTGAATGGATTTTTTTGTGGTGTTTGTAATGAGACGGATAGATTTCCAAAAGTGACGGATAAAAATTAAAAGTAATCGAAAGAAGTCGCTTGTTTTCCAAATTCTTCATTAAAAGCTGCTATTTCAAAACTTGTGGAGTGTTCAAACGTAGTATTTAGAAAGGGGCTGCAAAAGGAGTAGTATAAAAATGTATTGGCCAGGTGTTTAGTGGTCATTAGCTATAGCGTACTTCATATGTGCTATTTGTAAGATAAAGCCAGTGCAACTTTCTTTGCTGGTGTCTTATTTGTAAGGGCTATTATCGCGAATGTGGGGATAGAATTGGCGAAACCCAATTCATTGTTGGAAACATGTCAATTGCTTTTTGTTTTAAATTACTTAATCTTACGTTCTCCTTAAAATGGGAATATGACTGATCTACTTTGGCTGTCCTAGGAATATCAGAAAACATCTGTTAATACGTTTTAATAAGTACAGTTGTTTAGATGTGAAAATGAGGAGAGATGAAGAATGATTAAAAATTGGTATTGTTTATGCATAGCCGTGATCATTTGGCTAATCTGCATGTGGTTAACAATGCCATTCCCCAATGCTTTGAACACAGAACAGGGGGTAACGGTATTAAATGTGTTAATTAAAACAAACGATGGCTATCAAATTGAAGGTTTAGTAACGATTTTACTGTTAAGTATAAGCCTTTATTATTTTGTATACGCAGTCAAAAAGTATCAGATACTTTTGTTTTTTGTAATAATTGTAAGTTTTGTCTATATGCCCATACTCATTGTGAATGCCTATCAAAATACATTAGCAACAGGTATTCATGCTGTTTTTTATGATATAGATAAAAGCGAATGTAAGTTTAAGCTGGAGGATGATTATACCCTTAAAGGGGTATGCCGTTTACCACTCCAAAATTTGAGCACAGAAGAAGTAAAATTCAACCTTGGATTTTATGAAACATACTGGTATGAAAATGATGTTCGAAGTGTTTCATTAATGAATGAAGGTTTACCTTACGAAGTCAGACTAACGGGTAAACAGAAAAAGTGGGTGAAGGTTGAGACACTTATTGATGTATCACAAATCGAAAACCATATTGAAAAAGGAACGGTATCTGGCGTTCATATAGTGATTATTGGAGGTGGGCAGATAAGAAAGCTTTAAAATATTTAAAAAATGTATAGAGAGTAGAGGTATTTGAATAGGAGTAAGCATTCTTGGTATTCTTCCATTGTTATGATTATATTTTGCCGATTGCATTTGTGATTTGGTATGCACTCACTATTGTGAAGCAGCAAAAGGAGAAAAACGAGGTTTTACATTCGATTGCAGCGAAATTTGAGTCTTTTAAGAAAAGAGCTTGTAATTAGATTCAAAGTAATCAAAAAAATGGCGATTTTTAACGTTCTATCAAATGGAATTCCTGCACCTTAACGATTTATTAATGAGGGGATAGCTGTTGTGACTGGTATTAGGATACTTTGGACAGGTGTAGATTTTCCTTTCGACAATCAATATGAAAAATAAGTGGGGGTTAGTTGCCTTAGTATGGCAGCACTGTTTGTATTCATTTATTTTAATTTAAAAGCTAGAAAAAAAATAACTACATAAAAGCCTTCTCTGCAAAAAAGAGAGAAGGCTTTCATTTATTTTTGTGTAATACGATCAAAGAACGCTATTGTCTTGTTTATATCGGTCACGTGGTGATTACATTGCTGACTGTCCGCACAAATGTAATTCGTATGGCTAGTAAATGTACCAGGAATTTTTCCTTTTATAGACGTAGTAAAGGCGCCGACATCTGCATGTCGATTACAAATAGCACAAATGCCCTTAATCGTGCCATGATCAAATGTTCCTTTTATGCCTTTAAGCTTGTCGTCTTGTTCAATGACCACATATTTGCGATGTGTTCCTTGATCATCCCACGCTAAATAACAAGTATGCTGGAAATCTAATTGCTCAAGAGCAGGAAGTTTTAATTTCTTTTCTTTTTTGAACAGACTTTTAATGGTACTCGCAGTTAACGTTTTGAACGGAATTACAAATGGTTTTAAGCTCTCCAAATAGGCTTCACCTTGTGCGCGATCTGTTATAGAAAAGAGTCGTTCAATCAGCTTTGTTTCATCTGTTGACAGCGTTATGTTCGTAGTAATTTTTGTATCAACGATGCCTCGAATAGTCTGGATAATGTTTTTATCATTGGATGTAGCCAGGGCACTTAAGATTTTATTCATTTGCTGCTCGATTAAATGATAATTTGCGACCGTTAAAAACGGTTGAATATTTTGTTTTTCCATGTGAATTCACTCCAATTTTATAGGCTTTTTTCTGTTTATAGCCTAAAGAGATCATCCATTTACGTAACGAGAGTTTGCTAACTTAATAGAGAGATCTCTTTGACCTTTTGCGTTAGTGTTCTAGAACAAGCATTAGGACATAATGCATTCATTTAGATTCCTCCTTGTAAAACAATTACCATTATAATAGCATTACTATGCGATGAATTCAAAAAACATTTATTTAGGGAAAGGCTGATATTCACATGGAGAAATCGAAAAGATTCATTTCTAATTAGATTTATCTTATAATTTATATTTGTGCTAACTATTATCATTCTAAAAAAACACGTACTAGCCAGCCAATGTATGGCTATATGGTTTGTAGCGGTAATCCACTTCTAACTTTAATAGTAGTGTGAAATTTGGTTACTGAATAAGCCCTTCACAACAAAAAAGTAGACGATTGTGCCAGTATTAATCAGGTACAATCGTCTACTTTTCTTTATTCATTTCATAACAACTGCTTCACCGTCTACAACAATTTCATCTAATTGGTTTTTGACGATTGTGCGAAGACGGATGATTTTTTTTCGATCTTTTTTCTCTAAGACTTCGACTTCAGCAGTTACGGTATCGCCGATTTTGACAGGCGCTTTAAAATCCACTTTTTGTGATAAATAAATGGTATCTTTTCCAGGTAATTTCGTTCCTAGTACTGCTGAGATGAAACCAGCAGTAAGGATTCCGTGTACAACCCGTTCCTTAAATATCGTTTGATTTGCATATTCGGAATTTACATGGACTGGGTTAAAATCACCAGTTATTCCTGCAAACTGATAGACATCTGATTCGGAAATAGTTTTTGTAAAACTAGCCTTGTCACCTATATGGATTTCTTCGTAGTTGGGCACTTTCTTAAAACCTCCAAATTTATCCTGAGAAAGGGGTTAACTCATGGGGAGTTTAAGCCTTAGTAGGATTTAAAATTCCTTTATGTGTTGCTTTCATTTGTTCTGTTAATTCTTCAATTTTTTTGAAATTTTCAGTGCGTTCTTTTTGTTGGCTATCCAGCGTCTTTTTGATCGTCGCTTCTAGTTGTTTTTGTGATTCAATAAATAAATCTAACAGTGCATGGCTTGGATTCCATGACAGTAATTGGACTCTTTCCGTAACATCTTGAATGTTGTTTAGCCACTCGGAAACTTGTTCATTTTGGTTGATTCTACTTTGCTTCACATTGCTTTGTATTTTCTCATTCCAGTCCTTTGTAACTTTTTTTGACTCTTCTTCCATTGTGTTTAATGTTTTTACAGAAAAATCGAGCAGTTCCTTTTGGTAAGAAAAAGCTTGTAGTGCTTTTTGTTGTAAATCCTCT
Source organism: Lysinibacillus sp. NPDC096418 (assembly GCF_044762775.1). Lineage (NCBI taxonomy): Bacteria > Bacillati > Bacillota > Bacilli > Caryophanales > Bacillaceae > Lysinibacillus > Lysinibacillus sp. NPDC096418. The sequence goes on along the minus strand of NZ_JBIWEY010000054.1, from coordinate 4,505 downwards.
TGGAAATTTTGCACAGTTTTAAGGTTGTTTAGCCAACCATCCCAAATCATATCCACCTGATTTACAAATTGCTTTTCTTGTGCTGTTGCCATTAATAATTCCTCCTTTAACATGGTTCCATAAATTTATGAAATATATAATGAATGCAAATTTTTGCATAACATCCTAAAGTTAGTCTTCATCATTCTTCTTTTGAGAAGAAGCTCTATAAGGGGAGAAAAAGGGATTATACAAATTGAAAAACTGATCCAACATTTTTTGATAGTGGCTTAGCGATCCCGCCCACATCTCCAAGTATTGTTCACCAGCTTCTGTAATTGAGTAAATTCGCTTTGCTGGACCACTTGACGTTACATCCCACTCGGACGTAACTAATGCATCTTTTTCAAGCTGTCTGAGCAAACGATAAAAATTCCCTTGATCAACGGACTCAATCCCAAATTGCATGATTTTCTCCATTAATTCATAGCCATGACTATTCCAATCACGTAAATGTAACAACATGATTGGTACAAGAAAGTTTTTAGGAGTACCCATACTTGCTGTTTTACTTTTCTTTGCTTCTTCAGGTTTATGTTCCATCGTTAGCCACCTACCTAATGTAAAAGTACTTATACATGTAAATTACACCTATCTGTTTTGATTGTCAACTTTAGGGATTTTAGGTAAATTATTTTAAAATAGTGAAGTGTTTTTCAATTATTTGTGAAATTCCTGCGACGAGCCAGAGAAGGGGTGGATTCATCTACAAGTCCAAATTTTAATGTAGAGCTTCAATTTTATAAAAAATAATTTAGTACTCAGCTGCTAATTAAATCAATTAATAAAAGAAAAGTAGTAAACCTGAAATAATTTAGCCAACTAAAGTACTGATTTCAAAGAGAGCTGTCATAGAATTAAATTTGCTTTCATAAATAATTAAAGAGAAACATAACATGTACTTTGGGCAAGTTGATGGATTTTTCCATGTTTAACAAGTTCAATTCTGGGGAATATTCTAATTTTGTTAAGGGAGGTAATGACTTATATTTTTGAATTTTTTGTTAAATTTAGTATAAATATTATAAAAACAGGAAATTTATGTTATGATTCCAACAGTAGTTAATTTAAGGAGGTGATATTCGTTGACTCAAAAAATACCATTTGAACCTTTCACAATGTGGAAGGATATGTATGAACATACTGAAAAGGCTTGGCATGATGTGATCCAAGATACACTTGGAACAGAATCTTTCTCAGAAGGATTAGGGCAAATCCAATCTAGTTATTTGCAATATCATGAAATGATTAATAACTTAACGGAAGCTTATTTCAAGCAAGCCAATATTCCAACACGAGATGAAATTGCAAATGTTGCTTCACTTGTCATCAACTTAGAAGATAAAATCGATAATATTGATGATCAACTTTATGAAAATAGTGAAACTGTGACAAAAGAGATCAACCAATTAAAACGTGCTGTTGGCAGCTTGGAGAAGAAATTCGACAAAGTGTTAGAAGCACTAGCAGAACTGGATAAAAAAATACAAACTGGTGAAGCTAGCGTCGCAACGAAAAGTGTGACGACACCACAAGTTAAACCAGAGGAAACAAAGAAATAATACTTAATTCTCATTTTTTAAACATTAACGAATTAGGAGTGATTTCAGTTATGGTACATTTGCAACCAAATGTTTTAGAACATGTCGACAATACAAAGCCTCTTGAAGGAAAAGTAGCAGTAGTCACAGGCGGATCTCGTGGTATCGGTGCAGAAATTGCAAAGGTATTAGGAAGAAATGGAGCACTAGTAGCGATTAACTATCAAAATAGTTCAGAAAAAGCAGATGATATTGTTCGCGAAATTGAACAAGAAGGTGGCACTGCATTTGCATTCAAGGCAAATGTAATGGAGGCAGATGATGTCCATAAGTTCATTGAGGAAGTCTTAAATCGTTACAGCAAAATTGATATTCTCATCAATAATGCTGGAATTACAAGAGATAAAACATTCCGAAATATGTCAATTGAAGAATGGGAAGAAGTAATTAATGTCAATTTAAATAGTGCATTTAAGACGACATCTGAAGTAATCAATCATATGCTCGAACAAAAATATGGACGAATTATTAATATCAGTTCGATTATCGGTCAATCTGGCGGTTTCGGCCAAACAAATTATTCAGCTTCAAAAGCGGGATTATTGGGCTTTACGAAATCGTTAGCATTAGAGACTGCAAAAAATGGTATTACTGTAAATGCGATTTGTCCAGGTTTCATTGAGACGGAAATGGTTGCAGCGATGCCAGAAAATGTGAAAGAATCAATTATTGCTAAAGTGCCAATGCGACGTTTAGGGCAAACTGATGAGGTTGCAGATACAGTGTTATTCTTGATTAAGTCGAGCTATATTACTGGTCAAGAAATCAATGTAAACGGCGGATTGTATATGTAACAAATGGTAAGGGCTTCCTAGAGAAGCTCTTTTTATGGATGAACGATACTGGAGGAGGGATCGCATGATGAATGTTGGTACGCAAGAGTTAGAAGATTGGATCAACCAAATGCAAGGAGATTCTAAAAAAAGTTTTAATCGTTTTAGACGTTTGACAGAAGTTATTACAAGGGAGCCTGAACCTCAAGTTGGCCAGACGCCTAAAGAAGTGATCTGGACAAAAAACAAAACAAAATTATATCGTTATCAGCCTGCGATAAAGAAAACAAATAAAGTTCCGATTCTTATGATTTATGCCCTAATTAACAAACCATATATATTAGATCTATATCCGGGCAATAGCTTAATTGAACATTTAACAAATCAGGGGCATGATGTCTACTTGTTAGATTGGGGGACAGCTGGCCATGAAGACCGACATATGAAGTTGGACGATTATATTTTGGATTATATACCGCGTGCTGTAAAAAAAGTCCTTCAGACTTCTGCCGCAAAAGAAATCTCACTACTTGGGTACTGCATGGGTGGGACAATGACAGCTATTTTCACAGCACTACACCCACACTTGCCAATTCGAAATTTGATCTTATTGACAAGCCCGATAGATTTTGAAGATGCTGGTCACTATTCAAATTGGTTGGATAAACGTTACTTTAATTTAGACCAGTTAGTTGATACGCTTGGTAATGTACCATTTGAAATGATTGATTACGGCAATAAACTGCTAAATCCAATTTCCAATGTATACGGACCATACATCAGCCTTGCAGATCGAGTAGAGAATGAAGATTTCGTCTTGAACTGGAAGCTAATGCAAAAGTGGCTCAATGATGGAATTCCTTTCCCAGGTGAGTCATACAGACAGTGGATTGGTGAATTTTATCAAGAAAATAAATTAATTAATGATGAACTTTATATCCGTGGACATAAAGTTGAACTTTCTAAAATTAAAGCGAACTTGCTTAACGTTGTTGCGTTGCGTGACAATATTGTGTTACCACAACAAATTGAGCCACTCAATGACAAAGTTTCCAGCAAAAACAAAACACTTCATCGTGTAAATACAGGTCACGTATCTGTCGTAACTGGACGCAAAGCAATTAACGAAATTCATCCGTTCATCGAAAACTGGCTAACAGAAGCATCTGTCTAAAGGCGTCGGTGCTAGTCATTAAGTAAAGCGGAAAAGGATAAAATAACTATCGTGCAAGAAGAACATAAACGAAACGTAGTCAGAGTGATCAAAGTCATTTCTGGCTATTTTTTTGTATACATAAGTCTTACATACTCGTATTAATTTGAATGAAGAGATTTTGCTAACTGAAAGTTGAAACTAAATTCTCTCTTTCAAGATTTAAATTCAATGTTTAAGAATATACTGATTCCACTATCTAAGATTTCCGGCTATACTTGTTCAGTAGTGCGGAAAGGATGAGGAAGATGAAAAAAATACTATTTGCATTGATATTTAGTATTTTCGTTGTCGGAGCGGTTGGTATTGTTTACGTGAAAAGTAATCCACCTCTCGTAATAAATAGCTATTCAAGCTTTGACGATAATACAAACGTGAGATTAATTGAGATTGAAAATACAGGAATCAAGGAGCTTCAATTACTAAATGTAGTTGTCAATGATGGAGGAACCGAAAAGATTGAACTAGTGGTGAGTAAGGCCGAGCAACTCGAAACAGATGTGGCCAATGACCCAAACATTACCTATCACGGCATTAAACAAATAAAACTATTCCCAAGTAAACATTTAAATCGAGAAGCTGTTGGGAAGCTGCCACAGCATTATGGCTTAAAGATCGCAGCAGAAAATATTCAAACAGTTAAAATCCATTATAAGTACTTAAAAGTTCCGTTTACATTAACTGCTGAATTGAAAACAGCGAAGTAAAATACATAAGTTGTTGAATGGACTGCAATAATGAAAGAAGATTCTTAGTAAGTAAAGGTGGGGCGAGGAGCTTCCACCTTTTTTGGTGCGCCCGGCATGCACATGAACTATAGGGTGTAAGTCCCGAACCCCGAAGACAGAAGTAGAGGTTAGCCAAGAGCAAGGGTGTCCG
>NZ_JBIWEY010000053.1:0-21321 GCF_044762775.1 Lysinibacillus sp. NPDC096418 | reverse complement strand
CGGACACCCTTGCTCTTGGCTAACCTCTACTTCTGTCTTCGGGGTTCGGGACTTACACCCTATAGTTCATGTGCATGCCGGGCGCACCAAAAAAGAGGTATCTCAAAATTTTTGAGACACCTCTTTAATCCATCAGAGAACACAATATAAACATGTTAAAGTGTAGTGTTCTTTAGCAATTTAATTTCAAAGCTTGTACCTGTTGAATTGCTCTCCACTAAACGTAAATCACCGCCAATTGATTGGGCCATCATTTTACTGAGCGATAAGCCTAAACCGAGACCACGCACCGTATATTTTTTATTTTCACCTCTATAGAAGCGTTCAAAAATTAAGGGTTGCTCCGTTTCTGGAATACCGCACCCTGTATCTTGAACCCTCACAACCACATTATTAGTTGTCTGCGCTAACGTCACGATAATAGTCCCGTCTTGCATTGCTTGCTTAGCATTCGTCAAAAGATTGGTCAAAATTTGTTGCATCCGTACAACGTCAGCTTGTACTTTGACGGAATCATCAAGTAAATGCACTTGTACTTTTACCGCATCTTCCTCTTGCATCACTTCCCAATGTGTCACTGCATCTCGTATCAAACTATTCACATCTGTGGATACAAGATTTACTGGAATCGCATCAACTGCGAATGAGTTAAATGCCAGTAAATCACCAACCATGGTTTTCATTTTTGTCGTTTCCACAAGTGCCATTTGGATAAATTCTTTAGCATCATCGCCAGTGACAATCCCGTCTTGTACAGCCTGTAATAGCCCACTAATTGATGTCACTGGGGTCTTCAGCTCATGTGTCACACCTGCAAGTAGCTCCGTTCTTGTTTTCTCTAATAACTGCAGCTTTGTCGCCATATCCCTAAATGAGGACACCAATTCATATACTTCTTCTTCTTTTATATTTTCAGGTAGGTCAATCTCATAATTACTCTCTTGCACCTGCTTCGCTGCAACCGCTACTTGTTTTATTGGACGAGCTAATCGCTTCGAAAGAAAATATATGGCTCCCCAACCAAGTATGGCAAGTGTTCCAATTAATAATGCCAACTGTCCGTACTCTTGGTTTACCTTCGTTAAATTCTTCTTCGATTCTAGAAAAAATACCCAGCCAAGTACCACATCGTCTTTTTCAATTTTCTTTTTCACAACATATTGAACACCCGCATGGCCATCATCAACTTTAATCTTTTTGGTGCCCTCTGTTCCATCTAATAAAGCCTCTATATTTTTGCTACTCCCCGGTATCATCGGACGGTTGCTCGTTAGTATATTTCCATTGGCATCAACTAAATATAAAATCGGGTCAATATCTTTCATACTAAAACGTTCACGTTTTCCAATAAACCCTGGAATACCATTACCCGGTTCATTCACATCCGTCAAACGATACACTGTTTCGTCTGCTAAAAACTCCATCATTTCAAGTCGATTTTCAAGTGCGGTATGGCGAATCCAAACAGCAGAAATAAGCGATATAATGGCAAGACCTATGAATAATGTAAGTAGATAACGACTTGTCCAATAGTTAAGTAATGATACACGCTTATTTTTTGTAAACACTTAACTGATACCCCAATCCTCGTAATGTTTTAATTTCACCTTCTGATTCATCCCAACCTACCAGTACTTTACGCAGACGCTTCACGGCCAAATCAACCGCTCTGTCACTACCGTCATATCCCCATCCCCATACTTGCTCAATGAGCTGATCACGTGTGAATGTTTGGTTTGGATGCTCTGCCAAAAACAATAGCACCGACAAATCCCTTGGCGTTAATACAATTTCTTTACCCGCAAGCAATACCCGATGAGCTTGTAAATCAATTTCAAGCTGGCCAAATTGTTTTTTTAAAGAAGTATCGCCACTTGCTGCTGATCTCCTTAGTACAGCCTTCACCCTCGCGACTACCTCATCTGCTATGAAAGGTTTTGCAATATAATCATCCGCTCCTTGGTCAAAGCCCTCTAGTCGATAATTCACATCCCCTAAAGCCGTCAGCATAATTACAGGACAAGTGCTTTCCTCACGTATTTCTTGTAAAATTATCCAACCGTTTTTCCCCGGTAGCATAATATCGAGCAACACTAAATTAGGGCAATGTTCTTTGAACAAGTTCATTGCCTCACCCCCGTTATAGCACTGCACAATGTTGTAGCCCACTTTTGTTAAATATGCTTTTAAAACCTTACTAATCGCAAACTCATCTTCTATAACTAATATTTTCACCATATATACATCCACCTCACAATTACACGCTATTAATAACTGTTCAATTTTGCATACATTATAGCATCCAATTACGTCCGTTTAATGTCAAGACGACTATTCTTTCTTGCACTTTTTTAGGCGATTAAAAACATACGAATATAAAAAAATTATTTACTATACTTCCGAATGATTTTTCAAAAGAACTAGTATTAATAACCAACGTCCTTGTACGCAATTTAGAAACATTAATAAGCCGATGACAGCCCTAAAACCCGCGAACTTATAACGCTCAGTTACTGTTCCACTATCGTTAACCTCACATTTTACTACTCATTTCTAATAGCTTTCACTCCATAAAACTATATAGATACTCATCGATAAATATAAAATATAAACCTGCCACAAACATACGTACTATTGACAATGCCTTCCTGCTCAACTTATCATTGATTGCGAATGATAATCACTTTCACAAAAGGGATTATCCATTCATACAGAAGATTGTCCGATTTTTTAAATTGATTAGGGGGGTAATACAATGATTATTGTAACGAATCGTATTCAAGTGAAGCCTGGCTTCGCAGCAAAAATGGCACCAAACTTTACTAAGCCTGGTCCACTTCAAAAATTTGAAGGTTTTCATAAAGTGGAAGTGCTTATTTCAACAGATGATCCTACATATGACGAAATGAGCGTCAATATGTATTGGGAATCAAAAGAGCATTTCCAAGTTTGGCGTGAAAGTGATGCATTTGCTGCAGCACATAAACGTCCAGAACCCGGTTCAGAATCAGCAAAACCTGAAAATAGCCCGTTAATAGGTAGTAAAATTGTTATTGCTGAGCTTGCTTCATCAATAGAAGTAGCACATTGATCAATTAATCACATCCCAATAATTCATCTTCTGATTCTATCTAAAAACACCCGCATATATCGACTATATGCGGGCGTTTTTAATTATTAATTTTTATTGAAATAGCACTACTAATATATATCCAAGAACGGATAAGCAAACTGAGCCGATGAGTCCTGCAGTAAATGCTTTTCCACCTAATTTTTTGAAAGTTTTTATTTCAACATTTAACCCTAAACCAGCCATCGCCATGCCAATTAAAATATATGCAATATTAACCATCATTTGTGCCACAGCTTGAGGTACAATGCCAGTCGAATTAATGGCACTCATCACTAAAAACCCTACGATGAACCAAGGAATTATTGAGGCAGAAAACGCCCCTTTATCTTGTCCCTTCTCATTTCTTCGATACCAAATGCCGATTACAATTGCTACAGGTACAAGTAATGCTACGCGCGTTAACTTTACAATGATCGCCATATCAACTGCCCCATCGCCACCAGCCGCCGCCGCTGCGATTACATGTGCAATTTCATGTAGTGTTCCACCCGAAAAAACACCATATTGAGCAGGTGTTAAGTCAATTATCGAATACAATAATGTATACACTAGTGTAAATACTGTTCCGAGCAAGGCTACAATCGCCGCACCTACCGCTGTTTCTTTTTCATTTGCTTTAATTTGTGGCGCAATCGCAACGACCGCAGCAGCACCACAAATAGCCGTTCCACATGCTGTTAAAATACCGAGCTTTTTGTCCACATTAAAAATCTTCGTTAGCCAGTAAACGACAAATAACGCAAACACTAAATTAATGAATGCAATCAAAAACACACTGGCTCCTGCATAATAAATATCTGCTAAATTCAAACGCATGCCAAGTAAAATAATGCCTAATCGTAATAATTTTTTACTCGAAAAGGATATACCCGTGTGCCATGCATCTGGAACACTAAACGATGCTCGCCAAACCATCCCTATTAAAATGGCGATAACAAGCTGTCCCATAATCGAGAAAAACGGAAATGTTGAAATATATTTTGCCACTAATGCAATTCCGAGCGTCAATAATATTCCTTTTATAAAAGGCGCCGATAAATATTTATTCATCCACTGTTGTCTATTGACCATCCTGTTCACTTCTTTCTTCCTTTATGGCTTTTACTTTATTAAATATCCAATCATTAGTAAAATACATTTAAATAATCATTACTATTAAGAATTTTAATCATTAGAGGTGCTGTTGATGCAATACGATGCGTTAAAGACATTTATCACACTAGCCGAAGTAAAGAATTTTACAAAAACATCGGAGATCTTACATATTTCTCAACCGAGTGTTAGCCTGCACATAAAAAATTTAGAACAAGAATTTCAAACGACTTTATTTATACGCTCCCCAAAATCTGTACAAATTACACCAACAGGCCAGATTTTATATGAACGCGCAAAACAAATCATGGCGATTTATGGAGCAGCCAAGGAGGATATTTTAGCCCATCATCATGCGATTCAAGGCACACTCATTATTGGAGCAAGCTTTACAATCGGCGAGTATATATTGCCACCAATTTTGGCACGTTTACAGCAGCACTTCCCGCAACTCGAAATACAAGTCATCATTGGCAATACAGACGAAATTATTCAATCTGCAAAGCTATTACACATCGATATCGGATTAATCGAAGGTCAGTCTCATGACCACGAACTCGTCATTCAACCCTTTATGCAAGACGAATTATTTATTGTTGGGGCAAGTAATCACCCCCTTATCGAGCGATCGACTATCACTATTTCAGAGCTACAACATCAAAATTGGGTTGCACGCGAAGCTGGTTCTGGAACACGCACTTATTTAGACCACCTATTCAGAATGAACGGCCTCCAAGTCCAGTCCTTATTGACTATTAGTAGCAACCAAGGCGTGAAAGAAAGTGTGATCCAAGGGCTCGGTTATGCTTTGCTATCAGGCTGTGCGATTGAACGAGAAGTGATAAATGGAGATATGGCTGTATTGCCACTTGAGGGGCACCATTTCACGCGGACATTTTCATATTTGTATTCGCCTACGATGAAAAACAAAAGAAATGTTGAAGCACTCATTGAATTTATTACGTGAGAAAAGACACTTTCGCCCTTAAAATCAAAAATGCCTTCATTAAAAAGAGCAAAAACAACTCAAAACAGAGCCATTTCCGCCTCTTTAATTACACTGTAAAACAACGATAGTAGAATAAAAGACCTATATCTTTCCGTCTGAAATATATATTAAAATGCGAAATCTCTTTAAGAAAAGCGCCCTTTTCTCTTGCCAATAGGCAATTTAATTTTGACAAGGATGTTCCAATGTCATAATTGCTTTGCCACCTATTTCAAAAAGAAGTTGCCTAGTTAAAGCGGAACCGAATACTGTGTAAATAATCTTTAAAACACCTATATAACATGGGTTTAGGGCGTTTTTCATCTCATAGTTTTTTAATAACTTAATTTTTCTATAAAAATTTATTATGCTCACTTTTTTAGTCACAAGAAAATTTAATTAATCCGAAAAACAAATCGACTTTACCCAATATGTCGACTTTGATATACAACATATTTTTAAATAAGCGCCTTTTTGGGCCTTTATACCTTATTTGACACTTATTTATATTTAAGTTGTATATCAATTTTAGAGAATGGCCTTTTCGATGTTTGAAAATTAGTCTAAAAAAATTTCTAGTCTTCACACAGGGTACGGCACTCAAAAGTTTTATAAATTCTTATCTTTTAAAAAAAGCTTAGCATCCCTAGTTGCTAGGCTTCCATTACGTTCTTTTAATAATCCTTCTATATTCCTGTTTATTTTCGAGAATTTCCACAAATTTTGTGGAGGCTCGGGATAACGGGACCATTTTCAAATGGCAAATACCGATACTCCGCTTTGGAATATCTTCGCTCAATTCCAGTTCATATAACAATCCTCGCTCTAAATAATCCTTAGAAAACTCCTTTGTCACACACGCTATTCCTAAATTACTACGCGCAAATTCTAGGACTAAATCATGTGAGCCTAATTCAAACTCTGGAGAAATGGCTATCCCTTGTGATAGTAAATAATTCTCTACATAATTACGCGAATTAGATTTTTTCTCTAAAAAGATTAGCGGGAATTTTAGTAAATCCTCATAGCTTAAACTCTTTGCCGCCATCGTTCGATACTTCTCTCCACAGACGAAAATATCTTGCACTTCGGTACAAGGCGTCAATTGCAATGTCGGATCTTCAATCGGAAAATTACACAGCCCTACATCTGCCTCCCCGGATTTAATAAAGTTACAAATTTCTGAAGTTGTCCCATTTAGCATTTGTAATTTAATATTTGGATACATCGTATGGAATGCCTCTAAATACGGCATCAAAAAAAAGCGAGAGATTGTATCTCCTACACCTATTTTCAACTGTCCTGTTGTTAAGTTTTTAAACTCTAGAATTTTTTCTTCTCCTACATGAAGTAAACCAATCGCAGAATTTGCATACTCGTACAACAGGCTACCTTCAGTCGTCAATGTAACCCCTTTTGGCGTACGGTTAAACAATCGTGTATCAAGTTCTTTCTCTAGTTGCATAATTGCCTGACTAACAGCTGGTTGTGTCATATACAAATCTTTTGCCGCCTTAGAAAAGCTACTATTTTTAGCAACAATACTAAAAACACGATATAAATCTAATTTCCCTATCATATAAGCACCCCTTATATCTACTATATAAACTATTAATTTTACTTATATCACTTAACTGCCGTATAGTAAAAGCATATTGTTTGTAACATTATTAAATATTTATATATACATTTACCTTCAGAGGAGAGATTATTTTGGAACGTGTAGTTGGTACAGTAGTAAGAGGTCTTCGTGGCCCAATCATTAACGAAGGTGACGATATCGTACAAATCGTTGTAGACACAGCTTTAAATGCCGCAAAAGTAGAAGGCTATGAAATTGAAGATCGTGACATCGTAACAGTAACAGAATCAGTTGTTGCTCGTGCACAAGGTAACTATGCATCAATCGACGATATCGCAGCAGACGTAAGTGCTAAATTTGGTGACGATACAGTTGGCGTGATTTTCCCAATTTTAAGCCGTAACCGCTTCTCAAACATTTTACGTGGTGTTGCAAAAGGCACAAAAAAAGTTGTGTTAATGCTAAGCTATCCTTCTGATGAAGTTGGTAACCACTTAGTAACGCTTGATGAACTAGATGAAAAAGGTGTTAACCCATGGACTGACGTTTTAACTGAGAGCGAATTCCGCGGACATTTTGGTTACAACAAACACACATTTACTGGTGTTGACTACATTGAGTACTACAAAGAGCTAATCGAAGCTGAAGGTACTGAAGTTGAAGTAATTTTCTCTAACAATCCTAAGACGATTTTAGACTATACGAAGAGCGTATTAACTTGTGATATTCACTCTCGCTTCCGTACAAAACGAATTTTAACAGCGAATGGCGCTGAAAAAGTATTCGGTTTAGATAATGTTTTAGCTGAATCGCACAACGGCTCTGGCTTTAACTCTGCATACGGTTTACTCGGTTCAAACAAATCAACTGAAGATAGCGTGAAGTTATTCCCGGACAACTGTCAACCAATCGTTGATGACATCCAAGCGAAAATTTTAGCAGCTACAGGTAAATTAGTAGAAGTTATGATTTATGGTGATGGTGCATTTAAAGATCCAGTTGGACAAATTTGGGAGCTTGCTGATCCTGTTGTATCACCAGCTTATACACCAGGTCTTGATGGTACACCAAACGAAATCAAGCTTAAATATTTAGCTGATAACGACTTCTCTAACCTACGCGGCGAAGAATTAAAAGCGGCGATCTCGGAATACATTAACAACAAAGAAGAAGATTTAACTGGTCACATGGCAGCACAAGGTACAACGCCTCGTAAATTAACAGACCTAATTGGTTCACTTTCAGATTTAACTTCTGGTAGTGGCGATAAGGGTACACCAATGATTTATATCCAAGGTTACTTCGATAACTATACAAAATAATTATCTTTCTATATCAAAAAGTGCGGGCTTGATGCCCGCACTTTTTTTAAATATAAAATGTATAATCTTCTGGTATCACACGCTTTAAAAACTTCTTCGTACGTTCCTCTTTTGGCTTAACAAAAATATCATGTGGACTGCCTTCCTCAACAACAACTCCACCGTCCATGAAAATGACACGGTTCGCAACATCCTTCGCAAAGCTCATTTCATGTGTTACTACAAGCATCGTCGTACCCTCAGCCGCGATATTTTTCATAACCGCTAGGACTTCCCCTACAAGTTCTGGATCAAGTGCTGATGTTGGCTCATCAAATAAAATAATATCTGGATTTAAAGCCACCGCACGTGCAATACCAACACGTTGTTGCTGACCACCTGACAATTGGCTTGGATACGCATTATATTTTTCAGACAACCCGACTTTATCGAGCGCTTTCTTACCAATTTCAATTGCTTCTGCTTTAGCCCCTTTACGCCCCACTATAAGACCCTCTGTGACGTTTTCTAACGCTGTTTTATTAGTAAATAGATTATAGTTTTGAAATACAAATGCGACACGCTGACGAATGGCGTGGATGTCTTTTTTCTTAGCATTATGTAGATCCACATCAATATCACCAAATGTTGCATGCCCTTCATCCGCTTTTTCTAAAAAGTTAATGCAGCGCAGTAGTGTTGTTTTCCCAGAGCCACTTGGGCCTAAAATTACGACCACATCGCCCTTATCAATCGACAAATCGACACCTTTTAATATCTCATTTTCACCAAATGATTTGTGTATATTTTTTATTTCTAACATAACTCCACCCCAGTTTAGGCATTCGCCGCTTTGTATTTACTCAAACGTTTTTCATATAATTTAAATAAGTACTCCACTGTACTACATAAAATTAAATACACTATAAAAATATCAATATACGCTTCAACATAGTTGTAACCTACGTTCGCAGCAACCTTTGCCTTTAGCGTAATTTCCGGTAATGACATCGCATAACCTAAAGATGTTGCTTTAATAAGATTGACTGTCGCTGTGCAAATATTCGGCATCGCGACCACTAATGCTTGCGGAATAATAATGCGGCGATATGCTTGGATTGTCGTTAAACCAACTGCATGCGCTGCCTCTAACTGCCCTTTTTCAATCGTACCAAGTGCTGAGCGGAATACTTCTATTAGGATGGCCGTAGTACTAAAGGCAAATACAATAAATGCATACCAAATGGGATTTATTTTATAAATGTCATAGGTAATATTATATTTTTCAAAAATAATTTTTAATAATAACGGAACACTACTATAAATGATGAAAATCTGAATGATTATCGGTGTACCCCGAACAAATGAAACGTAAATTTTCGCTAGCTGATGGATGACTGGAATTTTATTAATGCGTGTTAAAGCTAATATAAATCCCAGCGGCAAAGCAACAAGCAAAGCGACGATCGTTACAAGGAGTGCGATTGGTACACCTGATAATGCCACAAAAAACGTGTCGAATAAAAATTGATAATTTAGTCCCTCTGACATTGTTTACGCCTCCTTACGTCGTCTCTAACGTCTTTTTCCCTTTACTAAAATATTTTTCTAACATAGCAAAGAATTTCTCAATAATAATTGAAAGTACCCAATAAACTAGTGCTAATGCTAAGAAAATTTCTAAAGCATGTGCATTAATATTGCTCGCAATAATTAAGTTGGCCTTACCAACGATGTCGATCAAACCAATCGTATAAGCAAGTGCACCTTCTTGTAATAGTGCAATCATGCCATTCCCGAAGTTTGGCAAGGCAATCACAAGGGCTTGTGGGAAAATAATTCGGCGGTACGCTTGAAACGGTGTTAGCCCTACACTTACAGCCGCTTCAAATTGACCCTTATTAACCGCTAAGTATGAAGAGCGAATTACTTCGGACATAATTGCTGCAAACTGTAATGTGAAGGTCACAACCACAAAAATCGCTGTATCAATTGCGTGTAGATTTAATCCCACGTTTTCTGCTAACGCTGGCACCCCGTAATAGACAAGGAATAATAGCACGATGGACGGCGTGCAGCGCATAATTGTCGTATATAAATTAGCCAAGTTTCGCAAAATCTTTTTAGTGCTAAGCTTTGCAGCTGCCAATAACAAACCAAAAATTGTGCCTAGTACAATGGAAGAGCCTGCAACTAAAAAGGTTACTTTTAAAAACGGCAATAATACGGGAATTGAGTTCCAAATGTACGATGCATCAAAATACTTATCCATTTCCTCACCAACTTCGTTTTTTATTAGGAAAGGTTGTTGAGCTTTAAAAACTCAACAACCTTTTATGTGATTATCGATGTACACTCTCTAACACTTCAAATAAGTCACGACCATAAAATTCTGTACTGATTTCATTTGTCTTCTTTTGTTCTTTCACTTGTGCTATAGCTTTATCATAAGCATCCGCAAATTCCTGCTCTTTTTTATTAAATAGTGGCCATGTTTTAATGACTGCAAATTCGTTGTACACTACATCATCTTTCAAGTTATAATAAGGGCCATCTTCTGCTAATACCTGCGCCTGGTACTGGCCTTCAATCATCACCCCACCATCAACACGACCTTCATTTACCCATTGCACTACATCAACTGAAAATGTATCACCTGCTTGTAATTTCACTTCGTTATTTGGATTTTCTTTGTTGTATTCGTCAATAATTGTGTATTGTGCATTATTAGCTGCAATTGGAGCTAGTGAATAACCTTTTGTTGCAAAGTCGGCTAATGTTTTCACGCCTTTATCCTCTTTACGTAACACTAGACCTGCACTACTTAGCCCTAAAAATTCTTTCGGGAAAATAAATTTCTCTGTGCGTTCTTGTGTAAAGAATGCATTTTTCACACCTACTTGGTATTTCCCTTGCTCAACACCAATCAATAAATCATCATTTGTCGTTCCTACATATTCAAATTTATAATCAGGCAATAATTCATCTACTAGTTTCATAACTTCAACATCATAGCCCGTTGGATTCCCTTGATCGTCAATGTAGCTTATTGGTTTTGATGCTTGATCATAAGCAACCTTTATTGTACGAACCTCTACACCATCTTCAGTTTCTTTTTTTGAAGCCTCCCCGGAGTTGCAGCCTGCTAAGATAGCAATTGATGCTAATCCAATTGCAGCCAATTGGAGTACTTTTTTCTTTTGTTTGAACATATGTCATTTCCCCTTACCCTTAATGGTTTTGTTATTGTTTTTCGCTATTTTTTTGTTGCTCGATCGCAGATGTTGCTAGTTTTATAATTGTCATGTCGTCCATCGGGGGATTATGTAATCCTGCGCGGACATTTCGGTAATAACGTTGCAGTGGATTTGAAAGTTGTAAGCTTTTTGCACCTACAATTCGCATCGCCTTATCGACGACATCAATCGCAATATTTGTCACAGTATGCTTTGCGACAGCTATTTCATTTGTTAATGTCTCTCGTCTTACTGAATCATCGTAAGCTTCTGCTACGCCGTAAATGACAAAACGCGCTTGCTGTAATTTAAGTTCAATCTCACCAAGTAGTTGCTGTACATTTGGTAGTGAGCTAATAGGTGCATTCAAACTGTTTGGTTGATGATGATTCGCAAAATGAAGTGCATAATCACGTGCAGCCTGCGCAATACCCAAATACGTTGCTGGGATATGCAATAACCAGCCATTTATCTTGCCACCACTTGGGTGACTCGGTAGTTCTACTAAATACTTATGGGGAACAACTACATCCTGTAACACTAAATCATGGCTACTAGTGCCTCGCATTGCAGACATTTCCCAATTTTCTTCAATAGATAGACCCGGTACATCTTTGTGAATGAGGAAGAAACCAACTTGCCCTTTTTCCTCCACCCAAGCAGATGTTAAAAAATAATCAAGTACTGGTGAAGCTGTTGTGAAAATTTTGCGGCCATTTAACAACCAACCATTTGTTGTCGAGACAGCATTTGTGCCAGGACGGCCACCGCGTGTTGGGCTACCTGTCGCCGCTTCACTCGCTGCTCTATTAATTGTTGCCCCCGCTTTTACTTCCTTTGCGAATACTTGCAGTAAATCCTCTGCCCATAATTTTTTCTCATACAATTCACCGATGACACCTAATGTCCATCCTAATGAAAGTGAAGCATTTTCGTCATAGCTCGCTAACGTTTCTTGGATTAGTACCATATCATAAACTGATAACCCTTCACCGCCATATTCTTTTGGCAACGTTAATTTTGGGTAATCAATTTGTTGCAGCAATTTATGTGCTTCAAGTGGAAATCTAGACTGTTCATCAACTTCTCTTGCCTCTGCTTTAATTGGTTCAGCAATTGACGCTAACTGCTCCAGCCAATGACGTTGTTGTTCAGTTTTAACAAATAGTTCCTTCATGAAATCTCCTTCTTTCTATTTTATAAACCTTATAGACTTACTAGGTATTATTGTTTAAAAAAATCCCCAACTACACTTCTTGCAGTGGGTACTGAATTTTCTGATTGATTGACATAATCATACTTCCAGCAAAATTAATTGTCAATACTCAATCTCTAGTTTTTTTGTAGGAATTGTTTGTTTTGAGTGCCAACTCCAATTTTTATGCACCTACATCCTATTTTAACATATGCTAAAAAGAAGAAAGAGGTGTATAGATGAACGATGGCATAAATGCCACATCAGGTTTTATCCCCAACCTACAAGTGGCCCCAAAAATAATTCAAACGAAATTTGGTGATATCAATGGTGATGGTTTTTTCGATACCATTCTCTTAACTGGTGTACAAAAACCAGACAGTCCACTATGGCAGCATCTAACACTCATTGTTTTTTATGGACGAACACAACAATTCGAACAAATAATACTTAAAGAAAATGTCGGCTACAATCCAACAATTTTTTTAGGTGATTTTACAAGCAACCATATAGAAGATATTTTAGTCGTTTCTGATACTGGAGGTAGTGGAGGAATTATTAATGCAGAAATTTATTCATTTATAGACGGGAAAATGCGGCAAATTTTTGATGCGGAATCTTTTAGCAATCAGCTAAAATTTACTGTAAACTTCCAAGATCATTATCAAGCAACTGTACAAAGCTCGACACCGCCAAAACGTTACACACTAAATTTACTGTATAAAGGAAAAGAATATTTAGCAGAAATCTACAATCCAAACGGAACATTAAAGGAGCCCATTGAAGGTTGGGTAGATCCAATCAGTGGTCTTTATCCAATTGATTTTGATCGTGATGGAATATATGAACTTTTGGCTATGCAAAAAATTTCAGGGAGATACCATGCGGATGGGTTGGGCTTTGTAGAGAATGTGCTTGCATGGGATGGACATAGGTTTACCATTGATCGGCAGAATGTCTCAATTGAAGGAGAAGATTTAACACAATAGGGCCAAACTAAAACGACTATGCATGCATAGTCGTTTTTGGGGATTAGTTTTTTTCTACAACCGCAAAATAGTTGTTTTCATCATCAGCAAAGTTAAATACTTTACCCATAGGCATTTCTACTAAGTCTCCTACTGTAATACCTTTTGCTTTGTAGTCCTCATACATTTGATCTAAATTATTTGCGTAAAACATCAGCGAAGGTGTTGCTAAATTTAACTCTGGCTGCATTTTAGCAATTAGCTCTTTATTATGCAAAACAAAACTTGTCTCTGCATTCTTAGTAGGTGCAATTTCTATCCAACGCATCCCTGCCTCAGCATGCTCAGCAACTACAATAAAGCCAACTTTCTCTGTCCAAAACTTAGCCGCTGCATCTTGATCATTTACATACAACATAATTTGCCCAATTCGTTGGATCACTATAACCCCTCCTGCTCTAATTATTATTAACATTATATCCGATATGCCAATATTTTTTTAAGATTGGGCATCTACTTCTACATCCAAGAATTACGAAAAAAAGCCCATAACGAGATAATACAGTTCTCATTATTGGGCACTAGTTTTTACAAATCATCATTTTTATTCTTCAAGATTAAACTGCCACTCAATACCAAACTTGTCCGTAACAGCACCGTAGCATTTACTCCAAAATGTTTCTTGTAGCTCCATTACTACCTTACCGCCTTCTTTTAACCCTTCATAAGCAGCTCGTAATTTGGCTTCATCATTTACAACAATTGCAAGTGTTACGTTATTTCCTATTGTGAAAGGTGAACCTGGGAACACATCTGAAAACATTACATTACTTCCTAAAATAGAAAGCCGCGTATGCATAATTAGAGCCTTTGCCTCCTCTGGCAATTGATGCTCACCCCCCATATTTGCATCCCCAAAAGTCATTAATTGCGTATTTTTTACATTAAAAATTTTTTCGTAAAACGTTACAGCTTCTCGACAATTTCCGTTAAACGTCAAATACACATTCACTGCCATTCCCAACACTCCTTTATTATAACGTACACATAAATTGTAGCATTTAAACATATTATGCCGTCAACTTTGACACTAATTCACGAAAATTTAATATAGCATTTGACATTTCTCCGAAAATCATGTAAATTACCAAATGACGAACGTTTTAAAATAAAAATTAAAAAATATTCGTATTTTAGGAGTGTATATAATGGATAACGTATTTGATTATGAAGATATTCAACTAATTCCCGCAAAATGTATCGTAGAAAGCCGTTCTGAATGTGATACTTCAGTCACTTTAGGGGGACATACATTTAAACTACCTGTTGTACCAGCAAACATGCAAACAATTATTGATGAAAATGTAGCTATCCAGCTTGCTGAAAACGGTTACTTTTATATTATGCACCGCTTTAATCCTGAAAAACGCGTTAATTTCATACAAGATATGCAAGGCCGTGGCTTAATTGCGTCTATAAGCGTAGGTGTAAAAGAAGAGGAATACACTTTTGTCGAAGAACTTGCAGTCAATAATCTAGTACCTGAATTCATTACGATTGACATTGCACACGGTCACTCAAATGCTGTTATCCGTATGATTCAACATATTAAAAAGCATTTACCAAACAGTTTTGTTATTGCTGGTAATGTTGGTACACCAGAAGCTGTACGTGAACTTGAGAACGCTGGCGCTGACGCAACAAAAGTTGGTATCGGACCAGGTAAAGTATGTATTACAAAAATTAAAACAGGTTTTGGTACAGGTGGTTGGCAACTTGCAGCACTTCGCTGGTGTGCAAAAGCTGCTACGAAACCAATCATTGCTGACGGTGGTATCCGTACAAACGGTGACATCGCAAAATCAGTACGCTTCGGTGCTTCAATGGTGATGATCGGCTCGCTATTCGCTGGTCACGAAGAATCTCCAGGCGAAACGATCGAAATCGATGGCAAGCTAGTCAAGGAATATTTCGGTTCTGCTTCTGAATTCCAAAAAGGCGAAAAGAAAAATGTTGAAGGTAAGAAAATGTACGTTGAGCACAAAGGTAGCTTAAAAGATACGCTTACTGAAATGCAACAAGACCTTCAATCATCAATCTCTTACGCAGGTGGTACTAAACTAGATGCCATCCGTAACGTAGACTATGTCATCGTAAAAAACTCAATCTTCAATGGCGACAAAGTATACTAATATTTAACTAAAAAGTCCCAACTAAGCTTTAAAAACTTAGCCGGGACTTTTCTATTCTCACACGTCACTAAAAACAATATATATGAATACACATTCCTTCTAAAAGAAACGTACTCCTCCAAGAGGATTCAAAAATAAATAAAAATGCCACAAACAATTTGCAGCATTTTCTTAGAGAGATTCAATTTATATACGATATATTAATATAAATTCAGACTTAAAGCTTATTAATTACACCTTGTAAAGTTTCTTTTAATTCTGCATCATGATCAGAAAGTTGTACTAAGTTACCTAAACGTTCACGTAATACAGGTCGTTCAATAACTAGTTTCTCATCAAGAACATTTACTAATAATTCGATGATTAATCGATCGCGTGCATTTAATGCTTCTTCTAAACGCTCAGGTGTAATTTTTGCTTCTTTTGATACTTTTGCCATTTTAAAAACCCCTTTATTTTATATTTACGCAAATCTATTTTAGCATATTGCCTAATTTTTTTGGGAATTTTCTTAAAGTAAGAATAAAGTGAATAGCTGTAACCTTGAGTATCCCCACCATATTTTCTCCCTTTAAATACTATTCTAATGTAGAATTATCATCTTTTTTTATTTCCGTCATAACCTATACAGTAATCTTTAAAATTTAGAAAAAAACTGATAGGAGGGCTGGATTGAACCAAAAGAAAATGAATTACTCAAAGCTTATAAAGGCTATTCCTAAAAGCTTACAAGTTTTTTTGAATATATGCCTCGTGCTTTTAGTGCTTATTTTATCTTTTCTACTTCTAAAAGAACTACTTGAATTTTTAAGAATTTACGTAGAAGGTAATAGCAATGACTACAAGCTTTTCCTTGCGAATATACTTATTTTCTTCTTGTATTTTGAATTTATCACGATGATAATTAAATATTTCAAAGAGGATTATCATTTTCCCTTGAGGTATTTTATCTATATTGGTATTACAGCTATGATTCGGTTAATTATCGTAGAGCATGATCACCCAGTAAGTACGCTTATTTATTCACTTGTTATTTTAGTGCTTATTATTGGCTATTATATTATTAATATTACCCCACTAGAAAGACCAGCCCGCGCCCGTTATGCCTTAAAGAAAAAGGACGGCCAAAACTAGAATAATCGATTTACCGGATAAAGACTATAATCTTTATCCGGTATTTTTATGCACAAACTTCAAATAAGACCTTTCAACATAAAAATGTAACACATATTATTATTCCTCATACAATAGTGTATAATATACAGTATAAAGAAATGAGGTGATCCATATGAGCTCTTTGTTGGATTCATTCACAACAGAATTACGACGTGGAACATTAACACTTGCTGTATTAAGCCAATTGCGTACACCTCAATATGGCTATTCTCTCGTCCAACGTCTTGAACAAGCCGGGGTTGTTATTGAGCAAAGCACCTTATACCCGTTACTTCGTAGATTAGAAAAACAAGACCTTGTAACAAGTAGTTGGGATACAACTGAAAGTAGACCGAGAAAATACTATGTAATTAGCGATTATGGTATTGAGATTTATGGACAATTAAAAAGCGAGTGGATTGCTATGACGGTAGAACTAAACACATTATTAAAAGGAGATGATCAAAATGAAGCTAATTGAAGCCTATATCTATGAAGTAACTAAAAGGCTCCCAGAGAAAATGCGCAATGACATTGCATTAGAGCTCCGCTCAACAATTGAAGATATGCTACCTGAAAATTACTCGGAATTGGAAGTGAAAAATGTCCTTTCTAAACTCGGTAGTCCTGCTGAACTCGCTGCAAGCTACCGTGATACACCTAGATACTTAATAGGTCCACAAGTATACGGTGCATATATCAACACAATAAAAATGGTTGCACCTTGGGCTATTCTAATCACATTATTAGTGCACATTGTAGAAAGCATTGTGTTATTTACAGGTGAAGAAGCACTCCTTACCGCTATTATTAACACCTTCTCAATCACCTTGGCCAATATCATTACTGTGTTATTACAAGTCCTATTTTGGATTACGATCGCCTTTGTCATAATGGAACGCACTGGCGGATTAAAAGGCAACATTCCTATGTTTACAAACAAAAACACATGGACTCCAGATGATTTAAACAATACTATAATTGTCTCAAAAGAAAAGAATATACCGATAAGTGACATTGTTTTCAGCATTTTTGGAGCTGTACTTTTAGCGATTCTATATTTTAATGCTGATCACCTTGTCGGTATTTATCAATCCAATGAGAATGGTAAATTAATATTCACTGCACCTTTCTTTAATCAAGATACCTTGCTCTCTTACTGGCCAATCATACTATCACTTATTTCCTTGGAAATTACCGTTAATCTATATAAATTAAAAGTACGTAAATGGACAATACCGCTTGCCGCCATAAATACAATTGTGCATTTATTAAGTACTATTGCGTTTTTCTTCATCATAAGTAACCCAGAACTAATTCATGATGCATTTATTCCACAAATGGCTGACGCAATCCAAACTTCTCCTTCCACTGTATCTACCTTCATCGATCGATTTATTTGGGTTGGCATAGCAATCACCATCGTTACAAACATCTTTGATATTTTCAATAATTTCCGTAAAGCTAGTAATCGCTATTGAACAATAAAAACGAATGGGAAATCTCTACTTAGAATGACTTAATAAAAGAGAAATTATTACACAGTACTGAAAAATCATTTTCAATGCTGTGTATTTTTTTGTGATAAAAAAGTTGTTTCAATGCCATATTAAGAAGAATCCAAAATGAAAGGAGAATTCATCATGGGAAGAGACAATAAACAAGGGAAAAGTCAGAACAAAGGCTCATTACCTCAAACACCTAAAAATCAAAAGATTGCGCCAAACAAAGTAAGTGAAGAGTTTTCTCAAGAGTTAACTGACCTTGTAAAAACGCTCACTAATACAAAACCTAAAAAATAGGGGGCTGTGTATGGAATATCAACGTGCGCAAGAAATTATTGCCTCTCCAGCAGAATATGAAGTAAGTTATAATGGTGTTTCCGTATGGATTGACAAGGTACACGATGATAAAAAAACAGCTACTGTTCATTTAAGACGTTCTTTAGAAGAAAGGTCTGAAGTGGATATTTCTGAACTAAAAGAAGAATCCCTAATACAATAATAAATTTATCCCACTGGATTTGTATCCTGTGGGGTTTTTTTATGAATTATAATAGCGTTCTTAAAATTTTTAAATAATTACCATAAAAACATTACTTTGACAGACAGAGTAATGTTTGCTAATATTACTCTACCAGGTAGAACAATAAAATCTAAGTAGGTGACCTATGATTAGAAGTGATATCATACGTGGACACTTGGATTCAATTATCTTGCGACTAATTTTAGAGAAAGATCGATATGGCTACGAAATTTCTCAGGAAATTAGTTTACGCACAGATAATCGTTTTCAAATCAAAGAAGCCACCTTATATGCTGTATTTCAACGATTAGAGAAAAGGGAAATTATCGAAGCATATTACGGCGAAGTTTCATTTGGTGGAAAAAGAAAGTATTACCGCATTACCACATTAGGTAAAGCATATTTAAAAGAACTAGTTAGCGAATGGACGGAAGTGAAGGAGATAATAGACTTATTCATGGAGGGCTTAGAATGAAGAAAATACAGAATCACATTGATGAGTTATTTAAAGACATTCCTAGCAATAGCGAAATAGAGATGGTGAAGCAAGAAATTGTACAAAATCTTGAAGAGAAAGTGTTTTATCTAATAGAGCATGGAAAAGAAGAAGATGATGCCATTAATAAAGCCATCGTTGAATTTGGAGATATTGATGATTTAAGAAAAGAATTAAATGTAAAGCAGCCGGAAAAGAAAAACATGGCCAAATTAAATTTAGAATTTTCCATTTGGGGAAGTAGTTTAATCATTGCTTTTTTCATTTTTATAAACCTTTACTATACCCCAAATACAATTTGGGCAATCTACCCAATCTTTGCGATATTATGGTGGCCTCTATCTATGTACTTTGTTTGGTCACGGAAGCAATTTGGTGAATAGAAGATGAAAAATTATATTAGTTTTGCCGTCGCTGGTAGTTTAATGACTATGTTATTTTTAGGAATCGTCAATTATATAACATCACCGCACTATATTTGGTTTGTTTATCCTAGCTTTTTTCTTTTACTATGGCCAATCACGCTCTATTTTATGTCTAAAAAGTTGTACAAACAATATTCCGTTTTTTGTAGCATTCTATTAATTTCTTTCCTTATCTTTGAAAATTTCAAATACTCACCAAGTCATTTATGGTTCATGTACGCCATTTATCCGATCGTATGCTGGCCGGTCCTCATGTTTTTAGAGAAAAAAACAACGTCTATAAAAGTTGCACTTATCGGAAGTACAACTACGATCATCTATTACGCCCTATTAAATATGACACTTTCTCCTCAATATCCATGGGCAATCTACCCTTCCTTCCTAGTGATATGGTGGCCGTTGGCTCTTTATCATGGTAAGAATAAAACATTTGTTGCCTTCTCTGTTTACGCAAGTTTACTCATTAGTATCTTTTTTATTACTGTCAATGTAGTTTCTTCGCCAGGAACTATCTGGGCCATCTATCCAATCTTTTTAGTCATGTGGTGGCCACTTAGTATGTACTTTTATGTTTATAAAAGGAAAATGTACAAGGTTGCTACTACTACGAAAAAAATATAAAGAAAAGACTGTTTGCAATTTTAATTACTTTGCAAACAGCCTTATTTAATATACTTTTATAGATAACAACAATAAAACGACAAATTTCGGATTGTCATATCTTCTATTTTCGTACCTCTGGATCAGGGTAGTCAAAGCCCTTCGTATCCACTTCGACCTTTTTCATTTGCTGATCTTCTAACGGCTTATCTGCACCATCTCGTTCAGCAGCAACGATTGCATCTACAGTTTCCATGCCCTCAATTACTTTCCCAAAAGCAGCATATTCTTCGTCAAGACTTCCCGCTTCTTCTACCATAATAAAAAATTGCGATCCCGCTGAATTTGGATCATTTGTTCGTGCCATTGAAATGACACCACGTTCATGTTTCAGATTATTTTCAAATCCATTTTTAGTAAATTCACCTTCAATAGAATACCCTGGACCACCCGATCCATTTCCTGAAGGATCTCCCCCTTGAATCATAAAGCCAGGGATTACTCGATGAAAAATAAGACCGTCATAATAACCATCTTCAACTAAAGAAATAAAATTAGCAACAGTATTAGGAGCTGTAGAAGGCTCTAGTTCAACAATAATCTTTTCATCGTTGTTCATCGTAATCGTTACAATCGGATTTTCTTTCACAGCTGTTGAATAATCCGCTTTTTCTTCCGATTCTTTTGCTGGTTCTCCCTCTGACTTCCCACTTTCTGTTGATGTTCCACACCCAGTCAAAACAAAAGCCACCGCCATCAGGCTAAAAATCAAAGTTAATACTTTATATCGCGCTAACATATCCTTTTCCCAACTCCTCTATCTACTCAATTTACTAATTGAATCAATTTCATAATTCATCTTTTTTAAAAGCTTAGACTGCTCCTAATTTAAAACTTACGTTTTTAAAATTTAGGTTGCTTGCTTTTGATCTT
>NZ_JBIWEY010000052.1:0-25460 GCF_044762775.1 Lysinibacillus sp. NPDC096418 | reverse complement strand
AGCTCATTAGCTTTGCTAGCGTATCAACTAAAAGTTGATATCTATTTATTACTTATGTTTCGTTCGCTAACTTAGTTGTTAGTTACTTAAAACGTCATTGATTACGTTTTGCTTGTTCAGTTTTCAAGGTTCATTTTGTTGTCGCTTTGTTTCAGCAACTTTTATATCATAACATGGTAAATTTATGATGTCAACAATTATTTTCGAATTGTTTTTTTTATGAAGTTACTTTCAACAGTTATCTTAACGACTATTAATACTATATCACAATACTTTTAGTTTGCAAGTAGTTTTATAAAAAAACTATTAAAAAAGTAATTCCTAATATTCCTGGTATGCCGAATACAGCTATTGTAAGCACAGAGAACATATTTATCGGTATATTATAACCATTGTAGCCTACTACTAAATGAATAATGAATAATAATAAAAAAGCACACGCTATACGAAACCAAAATATAGATAATCTTTCAAAGAGTTTCCCCCACTTCACATGTCTTCCTACTATATAAAGAAAAAGAAGCACTACAGGAACACAAATACTCACTATTACAGTCCACGGCATAAACCTGCCTCCTTAGATAATAATATGAAAGTTTATGATTTCTGTATGGCTTCTATTACTTGCGTAATTACTATTTAATTAACACACGGCGGATTCGAGCTTCTTTAAATAAATAATAATGAATACTCTCTGATGCTTTTCGTTGTGCAATCGGGTCTAAATCATAATCATCCAATAATCCTTCAATTACTTTTGCTTGTTGCAAATCTTCTTTTGTCTCTTTTATGAGATGCACCAGTTTGTCATCGAATTCTTTTTTTAATTTCCCCTTACGTCGGAAGAACATCTCATTCCCTCACTCTACAACTCGCGACGACCTTCCATCGCCTTTGATAATGTTACTTCATCTGCATATTCTAAATCTCCACCTACTGGTAGACCATGAGCAATACGCGTTGTACGAATACCCGAAGGTTTTACAAGACGTGAAATATACATAGCTGTCGCTTCTCCTTCTATTGTAGAGTTCGTCGCTAAAATAAGCTCTTGTACCGTTTCATCCTGTAAACGCACTAAAAGAGATGCTACATTAATGTCTTCTGGACCTACACCATCCATAGGTGAAATAGCCCCTTGTAACACATGATACTTTCCGTGATAATCACGCATTTTCTCCATCGCAATTACATCTTTCGTGTCTTGTACAACACAGATAACTGATGCATCACGTTGCTTATCAGAGCATATATGACACGGATCTATATCAGTAATATTGCCACAAACTGAACAGTAGCTAAGATTTCGTTTTGCATCTATTAATGCCTTTGAAAACGATAAAACATCTTCTTCCTTCATTGTTAACACAAAAAACGCCAGTCGAGCCGCAGTTTTCGGCCCGATACCTGGCAATTTCATAAAGCTATCGATTAGCTTCGATATTGGTTCAGGGTAATACATGTTGTTTGCCTCCTAGAATGGAAGGTTCATTCCTTGCGTGAATTTACCCATTGTTGCATTCGTTTTTTCTTCCACTTTTTTAAGTGCTTCGTTTGTCGCAACAACGATTAAATCTTGTAGCATTTCGATATCTTCCGGATCAACTACTGCTACATCAAGGTTTACATCTACAACTTCACGTTGACCAGTAACAGTAACTTTCACCATACCGCCGCCAGCAGCACCTTCAAATTGCTCTGCATTTAAAGCCTCTTGAGCTTCCATCATTTCCTTTTGCATTTTTTGCATTTTTTTCATCATGCCTTGCATATTTCCCATTCCACGCATAATTGTATTCCTCCTAATTAATTAGTCTTCCATAATTTCAATAAAATCTTTACCGAATAACTTTTCAGCTTCCGTTACAAGTGGATCTTGTGACGCGAGAGGCTGAGCATCATCGATATAAGGACCTTCCGGCATTTCTGCTGGTGGTTCCATTAATTCGACTCCATGACCCATTGGCGCAGGTTGTTCTTCTTTTTGCTGTAAACCGTGATCACGGATGAATTCTTCACGCAACTTCACCCAAGCCTCCTCAGGTGTACAAAGCATTTCGTACATCGTTCCTGTTTGACCGGCAATTAGCTGTGTGAATTGTGCTTTTAACGCTTGGTTATCAGCAACCATTTGACAATGAATATCATACTTGAATTTTAACACAAAAGCACCTGGAGATGCCGCAACAGGTTCAGCTTCTGCCAAAAGTGCGGATTGCGATTTTTGCAATTGACTTAGAGCCTGCCCCCACACACTTTTAACGCGTTGTACGTCTTGCTTCGTAGCATCCTTTAATACCTCTAGTATACGTCCAGTTGGTGCTTTATAGCCGCCTGGGCTTTTTGCACGTGGGCGTTGTTCTTTCGGTGCCTGTGCAGTTTGCATAGGTACACCACTTTGCAATTGTGCGGATAATTGCTGCACCATTTGTTCGAGAGCAATTACCTTTTGTGCCAATTCAGGATTAATACCTACTTCTCCTTGTGTGGCGGTTTGACTTACTGCTCCTCCTGAAAATTGCACCATCTTTAATAGAGCAGTTTCTAAATAGATTTTCGTATGATGTGAAAAACGCATTTCCTGCTGTGTTTTCGCTAAAATATCAATATATCCATATAAGACATCCGGAGCAAAGTCATGAGCTAACACCATTACCCGCTCTTCCGGTGAAACAAGCTCTAACAGATCCGCTAAATTTTCACTTGTTTGTAATAGAAGCAAATCACGGAAAAACGTAATTAAATCCTCAGACAAACGGAGTGGATCTTTTCCATCTGCGATAAGCTGTTCAAGTAATGTAAGCATCTGTGCGACATCTTTTGTCTTTAGCGCTTCTGCTAAATCATAAAAGATATCCTGGCTAATGGATCCTGTTACAAGCAGGGTATCTTCAAGCTTTAACATCTCTCCACTAAAAGATACAACTTGGTCTAGTAAACTAAGTGCATCACGCATACCACCAGCAGCTGATTGTGCGATAACCTTTAAACCCTGTTCCTCATAAGGCAACTCAATATCTTCTAACACGACTTTCATACGCTCTAAAATATCATTCGTCGAAAGTCGTTTAAAATCAAAGCGCTGACAACGAGAAATAATCGTCGCAGGTAATTTATGGGGCTCTGTCGTTGCTAAAATAAAGACAGCGTGTAGAGGCGGCTCTTCTAATGTTTTTAATAGCGCATTGAAGGCACTTGTAGAAAGCATATGCACTTCATCGATAATATACACTTTGAATCTGCTACTAGCCGGAGCAAAACGTACTTTTTCTATAATGTCACGGATCTCTTCAACGCGTGAATTAGACGCAGCATCAAACTCAATGACATCAGGGTGTGACCCTTCTGTGATACTTAAGCATGTCGCACATTCATTACACGGTTCACTTGCCGGTGCGTGCTCACAGTTCAGGGCTTTTGCAAAGATTTTCGCTGTACTCGTTTTCCCGGTGCCTCGCGGTCCAGAAAAAAGATACGCATGTGTTGTTTTATTTGCCAGGAGAGCATTTTGTAGTGTTCTTTTCACATGCGTTTGACCAGACATTTCACGAAAAGATTGTGGTCGATACACACGATAAAACGCTTGATACGTCAATGACTTCCTCTCCTTTTCTTTTTAAATAATGTAGTTCTATTATAACACCAGCTATTTCATTTATAAAACAGCGACGCCATTTTTTTCATATCAATAATGCCTCGGCGTAATTGTTGCTAACAATTCGCTTTCGCACAGAAAAACAATGTGTCTATATTTTGAATTGTGTTTGCACAATTTACTTCCTTGCAAAATCTATAACATCTGCCGGAGGCTTTATTTTCATTTGAATGAAAATAAAAAAAACGCATTCGCCTATAGTAGACGAATGCGTTTGAATTGGCATAATTTATGCCGTGCACCTTTCTTCGACAGCCGCACATAAGCGTTACTCTTGTCGTTAGCTCAGATTAGGCAACCCCGCGGCACATGAATGAGACCACTTAATGCTGCTTCCTTCCGGACCTGACATAGTTCATGGGTATCCATTGCGCAGGACCCAATCGTCAACACTACGTGCAAAAGGCAGACCCTACAATACGGACAGCCTCGAAAAAGGAATTCAGTCTCGCTAGAGCGGATTGCGAGTTACAGGACACCGCTACCTTCCCACCTAGCACGGCAATACTTAGTATACTGACTGTTTCTTAAAAATGCAATGAAATGCACAAATTATTTGTTATAGAAGCCACTCTAAAGTTTAATTTCCCCTCTCAAAAACGCTCTTAACCCTACTTATTACAACTGTTTTTCTTGTTTAATAAGAAATGTATTTAAAAATAAAACAAAAAAACTCAACAAAAGTATTGACCTATTTTATATTTCATGTTAAATTAATTCTTGTCGATAAGACATTGCAACAATATAACATGGAGGTATACCCAAGTCTGGCTGAAGGGATCGGTCTTGAAAACCGACAGGCGGGTAACACCGCGCGGGGGTTCGAATCCCTCTACCTCCTCCAGTTTTTTAAAACCGACTACATGATGTAGCCGTTTTTTTTTGCATAAAAATTATATGTCACGCTTTTGATATGCCACTTCCTATTAGGTCGTGGCATTTTTTATTATATAATTAGCTAAATCTATTTGAATGGGGGATTTATTATTCGTGTATTAAAAAATGTTTTTTCTAAGACATCCTTTACATGGATTTTTACAATTGCTGTATTAACGGCAATTGGCGGTGAGATTAAAATCTCACCTTTCGCCGATACAACCTTTCGATTTGGACTAGGTAGTATAATATTCTTTTTATGCACTCTCCTTAAGCCTACCCCACTTATCTCGGCTGGTATTGCCACTAGTGCTGTAACGATATTTTTCCGTGTCGCGTTGGATTATCCATATCAAGATATAGGGTTGTTAGATAGCCTACTTTCTCATTTGCCCGCGGCTACATTTTATTTACTTTTTTCTATTTGCTTGTACTATTTAAAGATTCAACAGTATCGAGAAAAACCTTTGATTCTTGGTATATTTGTAGCATTGAGTGAAGTAATTTCTAATTTAGCAGAACAAAGTATTCGCTTTTTATTACATTCCGATACTCTTTTATTTATACAAGACTTATTTATTCTTTTTGTTGTAGCCTTACTACGAAGTTTTTTTGTTGTGGGTATATATAGCTCTATTTTAATTACAGAGCAAAAGAAACGTGTGCAAGAAATGTTAAATTTAGGATCCGAATTATATGTAGAAACACTCTACTTAAAAAAATCCATGAATAATATCGAAGCAATTACTGCAAATGGGTTTGATTTATATCGTCAATTAAAAGAACAAGGCCATCGTGCAGAATGTATGCAAGCGCTCTATATTGCCCAGGAAATTCATGAGGTAAAAAAAGATTCGCAGCGAATTTATGCAGGTATTTCTAAAATAATTGGCGAGAAAAACTTTGGATTGTTCCATCTTTCCGAGATATTACATTATGTAGTAGTTGGTAATAAAAAGTATAGTGCGCTTCTTAGAAAAGACGTGCAGTTCAATTTGACGCAAGATTGTGATTTCCAAACGGACGAGCATATTGCATTACTTGCCTTACTAAATAACCTAACAGCAAATGCCGTAGAAGCAATTACAACACAAGGATCAATTGACATTCATGTTCAACAAACAGCAAACGACACTGTATTTAGTGTTTCAGATACCGGAAAAGGTATTTCAGAAGATCAGCTTTCAGTCATTTTCGAGCCTGGCTATACGACAAAATACAATACTGAAGGTGTTGCTGCAACAGGCATCGGTCTTTCACATGTAGCAGCCTTAGTAACAAAGTTAGATGGCACAATTTCTGTCGAATCCAGTCTTGAAAAAACAATGTTTAAAATTAAAATTCCAACGCAAACTATTCAGACAGGAGAGACTTAAATGAGATATTTTATTGTAGATGACGATCGCGCAAGTCGTGCGATGTTAAATCAAATTATTGAAGATGGTGGTTTAGGTACTGTTATCGGTGAGGCTAGTAGTGGTGAAGATGCTATTCCACAAATTTTAATGACACAACCCGAATTTGTCTTAATTGATTTACTCATGCCTAAGCTAGATGGCATCGCCACAGTAGAGCAACTAATTCAAAACCGCTTTGAAGGACAATTCGTTATGATTTCCCAAATAGTTAATAAGGAAATGGTCGGTGAAGCGTATATGCGTGGGATTGATTTCTTTATTCATAAACCGATTAACCGTATTGAAGTGGAAAATGTGTTACGTAAAACAACCGAACAATTCCGACTAAAAAATTCATTACATGTTATCCGCCAATCACTTATTAATATCGACCTAAGTGAGCAAAAAAACCACAAAACAACATCCCGTGACCATATTCAAACTATTTTAAGTGATATGGGTATTGTCGGTGAGATTGGCAGTGAAGACATTATAGCTATTATTGAAACACTACTCGCTCATCAACATAAAATTGCACCTTTGCCTCCGTTAAAAGAGTTATACGAAGAAATTGCAGGTGTCACAAAATCCACACCTGATGAGATTTTAAAAGAGAGTAAAGCAATTGAACAGCGTGTGCGCCGAACAATTTTGGCAGCAATGATTAATCTTGCGAATCTAGGTGTTGTCGATTATACAAACTCGGAATTTGAATATTATGCTCCACGTTATTTTGATTTTAAAGAAATTCGCCAACTCATGAAGCAAATAGAGGATCACGGTAATCGTAAGGCAAAAGTGAATATTAAAAAATTTATTCAGGTATTATACTCAGAAATTTTAGCAAAAACAAATTAATTTATTCGGATTTTGTCGGATTTTATAAGTCCTCCGTATTATTAAAGTAAGGCATGTCCTAAAAATTTAATACGTTAGGAGGAACTAGGATTTTGAAAAAATTATTTAAAATCAGTTTAGCCGCTCAAATTTTAATCGGTTTGATTTTAGGGATCATTGTTGGTGGTATTTTTTATGGTAACCCCACTGTTGAAACATATTTACAACCATTAGGAGATATTTTCCTACATCTTATTAAGATGATTGTTGTACCGATTATAATTTCGACATTAATCGTAGGCGTAGCTGGGACAGGCGACATGAAACAGCTAGGACGATTAGGCGGAAAATCACTTATTTACTTCGAGGTTATAACAACAATTGCAATTATTGTTGGATTACTTTCAGCAAACTTATTCCACCCTGGTACTGGAATTAATATGAACGAACTGTCTCAAGGTGATATTTCAGGTTATGTATCAACAACTGAGGAAGTGAAAGAAGAGGGGCCTTTTGATATTATTGTTGGTATTGTACCTACAAATATTATTCAATCAATGGCTGAAGGCGATATGCTTGCCATTATCTTCTTCTCTGTTATATTCGGTCTAGGCGTTGCTGCAATTGGTGATCGAGGCAAGCCAGTATTGGCATTCTTCCAAGGTGTGGCTGATGCCATGTTCTGGGTAACCAACCTTGTCATGAAATTTGCACCATTAGGCGTATTTGGTTTAATTGGTGTAACCGTTTCCAAATATGGATTTGCTTCCCTTATCCCACTTGGTAAGCTAGCCATCGTCGTATATGCAACGATGATTTTCTTCATCTTTGTAATCCTTGGGATCGTGGCAAAATTAGCTGGTGTTAATATTTTCTTCTTAATTAAAGTGTTAAGAGATGAGTTAATTTTAGCATTCTCTACAGCGAGTTCTGAAGCTGTATTACCACGTATCATGTTAAAAATGGAGAAATTGGGCGCACCAAAAGATATCGTATCCTTTGTTATACCAACAGGTTACTCCTTTAACTTAGATGGCTCTACATTGTATCAAGCAATTGCTGCTTTATTTATCGCACAAATGTATGGGATTGATTTAAGTATTGGTGAACAAATTACATTAATGCTTGTATTGATGGTAACTTCTAAAGGTATTGCTGGTGTACCAGGTGTATCATTCGTTGTACTTCTTGCAACACTAGGCACTGTCGGTATTCCAATTGAAGGTCTAGCATTTATCGCAGGTATTGACCGTATCCTTGATATGGGACGTACAGTTGTAAATGTAATCGGTAACTCACTTGCATCACTAGTAATGGCGAAGTGGGAAGGCCGTTTGGATACAGAAAAAATGAAGAACTACTTTAACGAAAATGAAAAATTAGTGTAAAAATATGATTAAAAATCCCCACTACAAGCTGTGTAGTGGGGATTTCTTTATTTTGCTAACACTTTATCTAAATAGGCAATGATTGATTCTTTACCATCCTTATGTGCATCCTGCTCACGAGTCTTGTCTTTTTTAACTTTTACCTCAGCAGCATTGACAACACACTCTGCATCTTCTTGTGGCACCACAATAACGCCATCTATATCACCAATGATATAATCGCCTGGCTGTACAGTTACACCACCAATCGCAATCGGTACATTTACTTGTCCACCGCCATTTTTATTACCAGCTGCAACTGTCGTTCCTAAAGAAAACACAGGAAAATCTAACTCTCGAATGGCAGCAATATCACGAATAACACCATCCACGACAAAACCTTGTACACCAATACCTTTTGCTAATGAAATAACAAAATCCCCTGCCACTGCACGGTTTGTATTCCCTTTTGCATCAATAACTAGAATATCTCCCTCATTAGCAGCACGAATTGCCTCAAGTACAGCACCATTTTCACCGTCTGGTAAACGAACTGTGATCGCACGCCCAGCAATTTTAAAATGGTCAGCTAATGGTTTAATCTCACTACGTAAATTTGTATGTCCACCAGTTGCATCCGAAATTGCCGTCGTTGGCAAGTGTTTAAAACTTACTTCTACCTTTGTCATCCCATAACACCCCTATTATGATTTTCAAAGCCATATACAAATAGCCTCTTACAATATTGTAAATATAAAACCAACTTTATTACTAGTACAATTTAACATAAATGAAAATTTACATTCTATTCTCACTCTACAAGATCTAAAAGCTGTTCTCTTTTCCATTGCTGATTAAGTTAATAACCGCTATTATATTTATGATAATTAGATAGTATTTCTGATGTTGATTCTGTAATATCTATCTAAAAAGTACACGAATAGAAAATGAGGTTTTTATGGATAGTCAAAAGTTATATGAACAACGCAATAAAATTATCGCGGCTTTTCTAGTCGCCGCCTTCATCGGTTTATTTAATGAAACAGCACTCAATATGGCCTTTGCCCAGTTGATTGTTGATTTTAAAACTGATGCTTCAACAATTCAATGGCTAACAACAGGTTATTTACTAACACTAGGTATTCTAGTTCCTATTTCAGGAGTACTGATGCAGCGCTTTACGACGAGACAGTTATTCAGTGTTTCTCTATTGTTCTCCCTTATAGGTACCTTAGTCTCAGCAATTTCCCCTACTTTTACCTTATTACTCATCGGACGCATTATTCAAGCTGTTGGTACAGCGATTATTCTGCCACTTATGATGCAAGTTATCTTAATGGTTTACCCAATTAATCAGCGTGGTGCTGCTATGGGGAAAATCGGGTTGGTTATTATTTTTGCTCCCGCCATCGGACCTACGATTGCTGGCTTTGTCATGGAACACTTATCGTGGCATTATATATTCTGGATTAGCTTGCCGTTTTTAGCGATTTCATTTGCACTTGGCTCTAAGTTCGTTCAAAATGTCAGCGAAGTACGTCCAGTTACCTTCGATATATTATCTATTACACTTTCAACAATTGGCTTCGGCGGTGTCGTGTACGGTTTTAGTATTTCAGGAAAGCTCGGCACATTCTTTACAGCTGAAGTGATAGGTTCTATTGTAGTAGGGGCTATTGGGATATTGCTATTCTGCTTACGCCAACTAAAAATGGAGCAACCGATGCTCAACTTAAAAGTATTTACGTTCCCTATGTATAATATAGGGATTTTAATGGTCATTATTGTGCATATGACTATTTTGGCAACAATGGTATTACTTCCGATTTATTTACAAAACATTTTACTTCTCGCACCAATGATTGCCGGGTTATTACTTTTACCAGGCGGAGTCATTAATGCATTTATGTCTGTCGTTTCTGGTCATATTTTTGACCGCTTCGGTCCTCGTGTGATGGTACCGATTGGTTTGTTAATGGAAATTGCAGCACTTATGGCGCTCCGTACAATTGATGCAGAAACATCTATTTACTTTATAATGGTATTTCATATTATGATGTTTATTGGTATTTCGTTAGCTAGTATGCCTGCACAAACAAACGGATTAAACCAGTTACCGAGGGATCTCTATCCAGATGGTTCAGCATTTATGAATACATTACAGCAAGTAGCTGGTGCTATCGGAACAGCCGTTTCCATTACAGTTATGTCCATTAGTACAACAAGTTTTGTAACAAAAAATGGCGCATCTTCTGAAAGTGAGTTTGCTGGCTCAATTCTAGGTGTACAACATGCATTAACTTTTGCTTTAGTACTTGCAATTATTGCACTTGTTCTATCATTCTTTATGAAGCGTGTGCAAGATAATAAATAAGAAGAAGCATGTGGTATTGTAAAAATACCACATGCTTCTTTTAAATTATTTCAATAAATTGCTTAGAACGATC
This sequence comes from Lysinibacillus sp. NPDC096418, assembly GCF_044762775.1. Lineage (NCBI taxonomy): Bacteria > Bacillati > Bacillota > Bacilli > Caryophanales > Bacillaceae > Lysinibacillus > Lysinibacillus sp. NPDC096418. The sequence goes on along the minus strand of NZ_JBIWEY010000052.1, from coordinate 14,881 downwards.
ATCCAACGCCTCAGCTGCCGAAGCTATTTCAATAAAGTCATCCGTTGTTACGTTGATTTGCACATTCGTTTTCTCGACGTTATCAGATACACGTATAATACCTTCAGTAACCTGCCCAATTTCATGTACTATCCCCTCTACGTTATCTTTCACTTCTGAGATGGATTGCTCAACTCTTACTGAAAGTTTTCTAACCTCTTTTGCTACAACATCAAATCCTCGGCCATATTCGCCCGCTCGCGCTGCTTCAATAGCTGCATTTAATGCAAGCAAATTTGTTTGAGAAGCAATTCCTTGAATCGTTTTAACAATACCTTTAATAGATTCAGCCTGTTTTTGTAACTGGCCAAGATTTTTCATATTCTCCTCAGATTCTTTTGATATTCGTTGAATTGTTACAAGTAAATCCTCGCTATTTTTAATGCCCGCCTCCGAACGGCTATGAAGTTGTGTAGCCATTTGCTTTAATTCATCCGCAACATTAACAATTGTGTTTTGTCGTTCAGTAATATTTGTTGCAATTTTCGATACGCCTATCACTTTTCTTGAATTATTCGCAAACACAGGCATATACGTAGCCTCAAGCCAAATTTTATTCCCATATGCATCCATTCGGTCAATTTTATCTTGGTAGCTTATACCTAATGATAAGTTGCGCCAAAACTGTTCATACCTAGGTCCATTTATAAATTCGGGAAGGCAGAATTCCTTATGATGTTTTCCTATCATGTCTTTCACTGTATAACCCATTGTTTTCGCAAAAAGATCATTCACATAGGCCACTTTACGCTCCATATCAAAACGGATAATGGCTACATTACGCTCAATTGCCTGGACCACTAAATCATCAGTTACTTGTGTGTCTATTTTTTGCATAAAATTCACCTCGGTAATTCTAGTTTACTAGAAAACAATCTCCTTTTATTTGCATTGATTTCATACTTCACTTTTTAAAAAGACGCAGACAAACAAAATTTCTGGATCCTCAATTTTTTTGACGCACACCACTTTCTCTTGTAGATTGAACATGGCCCTGACTCAATCAATAACTAGTCTTGAAACGTTATAAATAATCATGATAAAGTAATCTTTTGCGCGTTTATTAGTTCAACAGCTGCACGATATCCAAAGAAAATATTAAACTTTTGAACCTCTAATTTGCGCTGTGTCTCTTCATATGCTCTGGTGTTATTCCTACATTGTACATTTTTAGCTATGGTATTTGAGCGTTTTATATTTCACGTCCAAACTACCCAAGTAATACAAATAGAAACGATATATCCTTCCCTTAACTGCGACTCATTCCGCTTATAGTAGGAATCGGGGGCTTCTTCAACCCTGGGTTTTTTTTGTATTAATTTAATTATTTCGACACATTGGAGTAGTACTCCTTTTTTTACACCTATGTAATTTTTCACAAAAGAACATGTCCTAATTATTAAACACAAAAAAACATGGGTGAAATTTACCCATGCTCATTTAATAAATTTCAAAATATCTTCTGCTGTCATCGCTACACGAATAAGCGATTTTTGGTCTGTACGGATAAAACCTTCCTCTATCATTCTATCAAAATGCTGTAAAAGTAAATCATAAAAGCCGTTTATATTGTATAAAATAACTGGTTTTTCATGTAGTCCAATTTGCGCCCATGTAAACACCTCAAAATATTCATCCATTGTGCCACCACCACCTGGTAGTACAATGAACGCATCCGAAAAATCCACCATTTTTGCTTTTCGAATATGCATCGATTCTACAAAATGAATTTCTGTCAATGAAGGATGCGCAATTTCACGCATCTGTAGATGAGTCGGCATTACACCAACAACCTCACCACCTGCTGTCAGAACTGCATCAGCTACTTTACCCATCAATCCAATTTTCGAACCCCCATACACTATGCCATAACCATTCTGTGCTAATACCGTGCCCAACTCGGTTGCTTTCTCAGCGTAAATTGGATTTTTACCCATACCAGACCCACAATATACCGCTACCCTCATACTATCTCCCCCTATCAAAAAAAACGCGACAACAATAGGGCTCACATTGTTGCACGTCTTTTAGTTAATTATTTTCTAGATTGGCTGGTGTGTGCATGCCGCTCTGCCACTGGTACAGAACGCATTAATGTCCTTAGTACATCTTAAAAATTCAAGCATAATTCATGTCCTATTTTCGTAAATGACTCGTTTGTTTAAGCATATGACTAATACGGCTTACAATTGATTCAATTGTATCCGGATTTTTCATTAAATCGTAATCATTAATATCTAAACGTAGGACAGGACAAGAATTAAAATTATTAATCCAGTTCTCGTATCGTTCATGCATTTCAATCCAATAATCATTTGATGTTTGTTGCTCCATTTCACGCCCACGCTCCTGAATACGACCGATTACATCATCAATCGGACCCTCTAAATAAATCACTAGGTCAGGGTGCGGGAAGTACGGTGTCATCACCATGGCATTGAATAGACTTGTATATGTCTCGTAATCTGTTGGGCTCATTGTACCTTTGTCGTAATGCATCTTTGCAAAGATACCTGTGTCCTCGTAGATAGATCTATCTTGAATAAAGCCACCACCATATTCAAAAATACGCTTTTGCTCTTTAAAGCGTTCGGCTAGGAAATATACTTGTAAGTGGAAACTCCATTTTTCAAAGTCATCATAAAACTTATCTAAGTATGGATTTGCATCTACTTTTTCAAATGACGTACGGAAGTTTAATGCTTTTGCTAATGCATTCGTCATTGTCGATTTTCCAACACCAACCGTTCCCGCAATTGTAATGACTGTGTTCGGAGGTATATCGTATTTTTCTCTTAAACTCATTGCTGCAAACTCCTTTGTTGTAACGTATCCTCTATTGTCTTTAATATATATTTTAAATCATTTGGATTTTTCACAAAATCTAAATGATCCCCGTTAAATCGAATAACAGGTATTTCAGGATGCATTTTTTCAAATTGTTCTGTAAAGGCATGATAATCCACGACTAGTTGTTCCATATAATCACGGGAAATCATCTTTTCAAACTCCCGCCCACGCATCGCAATACGTTCCATAAGTGTATCAACACTCGCAGACAAATAGACGACTACATTTGGGACAGGCATATCCTTTGTTAAAATTTGATAAATTTCTTCATACTTATCATACTCGCTTTTTGCTAACGTACGTTTTGCAAATATTAAATTTTTAAAAACATGATAATCTGCGACTACTGGCGCTTTGTTCAACGCACGATATTTTTTTACGTCCGTTAATTGCTTATAGCGATTACAGAGAAAAAACATCTCCGTCTGGAAGCTCCACTCTTCGATGTTTTCGTAAAATTTATTTAAAAACGGATTTTCGTCTACTATTTCTTTTAATAGATGGTAATTAAATGTCGAAGCAATCTCATTAGATAGCGAGGTTTTGCCAACACCAATTGGACCTTCTACCGTAACAAATGGAAGCGTCAAAATAGCTCCTCCTTTACGTGCAAAATTAAATCAGTGCTTATCATTGTATCATAGGGATAAAATGAAAAACAGAGACAGCGTTTGTATGCTACATAATATAAAATGTTTTCTTCCCCATATATTCGCTACTATTCCTCTAGCGAGTATGAACTAACCCTAATAAAGCTAGAATGGATTAGCGTATAGTTTATTATTACATTTATATAGTAACAACTTTAGCTTTTCATGATAATTACAATCCATTAATAGAGTTGGGTTGAGTTGATAGTTAAATTAGACGCATGCTACACTATGCCTAAGGAGAGATAACATTGATTATTTTTGAGAAAGACCGTAAGTTTATGCAACTTGCCTTAGAAGAAGCACAAAAAGCTGCTGTACTTGGTGAAGTACCGATTGGCGCGGTTCTTGTATTTGAAGGAGAAATCATTGCGCGTGCACACAATCTACGAGAAACTACACAAAATGCTACAACTCATGCAGAGCTGATGGTTATTCAAGAGGCATGCGCAAAAATTGGCAGCTGGCGCTTAGAAGAAACAACTCTTTATGTCACATTAGAACCTTGCCCAATGTGCGCTGGAGCTATTTTACAGTCTCGTGTTCCTCGCGTCGTATATGGAGCAAGAGATACGAAAGCAGGCTGTGTAGATTCACTATATCGCCTACTGAATGATAATCGCTTCAACCATGAGTGTGAGGTTACAGAAGGGGTTTTGGCGGAGGAATGCGGACAGATATTGACGGACTTTTTCCGTGCCTTGCGTGAACGGAAAAAAGCAGAGAAAAAAGCTCGAAAACTTGCTGAACAAGAGGTGAACTCAGATACGATTTAGCAAAATTAAAAAGACAATTGAATACTTTCTATGCGATACTCTTAAAGGTCGTATTCAATTGCATGCTGCCGTCTATCGTCACTCGCATGACCAGCAGACACGGACATGGATAACATTTGACGGCAAAGAAATTTTTAGCGCAGCTGACTTAAGCTATCTTTTAGAACACGAAAAGCGTTATCAAAAACTACGAGAGAAACAACAGTTAAAACCATTGTCTCCGCCATTAGATTGGAAGGAACTGTGGCAATCACCTGAACGTCTGGCACTTCATGATGCATCAGAGCAAGCTTCACAGCAATTGATTCAAGAAGGAATTTTGGATAGCTATATTGTTCAGCAGGCTTTGTTGGCTTATCCTAAACTCTCTATCCAAGAGGCTCGAATTTCTGAAAACCCTTTTATACGCGCATTGACTTATTTTGACCGGCGTACAGGAAAACGTACCTTGCAAAAGATACCACTGCCAATACATCCGATGGAACAACACTTTTACAATATCCGCATACAGGCAGAAAAATAGCCTCTCCCATTCAATATGTTAACGGGAAAGGCTATTTTCATGATTATTTGATTGGAGCTGTAATTACTTCTTTACCACCCATGTACGGACGTAATACTTCTGGAATTACTACAGAACCATCGGCTTGTTGGTAGTTTTCTAAAATAGCTGCCACTGTACGACCAATTGCAAGACCTGAGCCGTTCAATGTATGCACATACTCTGGTTTTGCATTTGGCTCACGGCGGAAGCGAATGTTTGCACGACGCGCTTGGAAATCTTCAAAGTTTGAACAAGAAGAAATTTCACGGTACATGTTTTGTGCTGGAATCCATACTTCTAAGTCATATTTTTTAGCAGCAGTGAAGCCTAAATCTGCTGTACACATTTTTAACTTACGGTATGGTAAACCTAATAATTGCAGCACTTTTTCAGCATGACCTGTTAACAGTTCAAGTTGCTCGTAAGATTCTTCTGGTTTTACAAAACGTACCAATTCAACTTTATTGAATTGGTGTTGACGAATTAAACCACGTGTATCACGACCTGCAGAACCCGCTTCTGAACGGAAGTTAGCACTGTATGCTGTAAATGCTTGCGGTAATGCATCAATTGATAAAATCTCATCACGGTAATAGTTCGTTACAGATACCTCTGCTGTTGGAATCATGAAGTAATCTAAACCTTCTAATTTAAATACATCTTCCTCAAACTTTGGTAATTGACCTGTACCTGTTAAGCTATCGCGGTTGACGATTTGTGGTGGTAACATCTCCGTATAGCCATGCTTATCAGAATGTAAGTCCATCATAAAACTCATTAACGCACGCTCTAAGCGAGCACCTAAACCACGGTAGAATAAGAAACGGCTACCTGTTACTTTAGCGCCACGCTCGAAGTCCACAAGTTGTAAATCCGTCGCGATATCCCAGTGTGCTTTAATGCCAAAATCAAATGAAGGCACTTCACCCCACTTTAAAACTTCTACATTATCGTCTTCTGTTGTGCCAACTGGTACAGATTCGTGTGGAATGTTTGGAAGTCGCATCATCATATGTTTGAATTCATCTTCAACTGCGTTCAATTGTGCATCTAGTTCCTTAATTTCATCGCCTACTTGGCGCATGCGTGCAATGACTTCATCTGCATTTTCTTTATTTCGTTTCATCACAGAAATTTGCTCTGACACTTTATTACGCTCAGCTTTAAGCTCTTCTGTTTTTGCAATTAACTCACGACGCTTTGCGTCTAAACCTTCAAAGTCGTCTAAGTTCCCTAAATCTTCATTACGTTTTAATAACATTTCTTTAATTTCCGCAAAGTTTTCACGGACGCGTTTAATATCTAACATCGGTCATACCTCCAGTAGATTCAAAATGATGGGATAGTGTTTAAGAGAACACAAAAAAGCCCTCATCCCATGAAAGGGACGAGAGCTACCCGCGTTGCCACCCTAATTGATTAGACGAATGCCTAATCCACTTATCAAATAACGGCTTTTCAACCGGCTACAGCCTACTTCATTCACTTCGACTGAGCAACTCCAGGACGGATTCACAAGTGCTTTTATCAGCTTCCACCAGCCGCTGACTCTCTAAAAAAAACGTGCTTGTTACTACTTCCCATCATCGTGTTTACATATTTAAATTTTAACCATACTGTACTATATGAAACCAAACTTTGCAAGTGACAGCTTTATTAAGCTACTACAACATTAATGAAATATTCCATAATGCGTGTGTCTCGTGTTAATTCAGGATGAAATGAGCAACCAAGCAAATGTCTATCTCTCGCTAAAACTATTTTATCGTCACATGATGCAAGTATCTCTACCTGTTCACCGACCGATACAATATGAGGAGCCCGAATAAAAACAGCCGGTATATCCTCTCCTATTTCCTTTATACTGAGTAGCACTTCAAAGCTATCTACTTGGCGTCCATAGGAATTACGGGCAACCTTTACATCCATCACTGCTAAATGTGATTCGTAATCAACAACATCTCGCGCCAATAAAATTAACCCAGCACATGTACCAAACATCGGTAAGCCTTTTTCAGCAAGTATTCGAATTGGCCCAAGTAAACCGTAACGATCCAGTAGTTTTCGCATCGTCGTACTTTCCCCACCAGGTAAAACAAGTCCATCTAGCTCAACTAACTGCTCAGCACGCGTGATCGTAACAGCTTCACATCCCAGCTCCTCTAACATTTGCACGTGCTCTCTTACAGCACCTTGCAAAGCTAATACGCCTATTTTTTTCATATTACCAGCCTCGCTCTTGCATACGTTCATTCTGACTAAGTTGTGCAATATCAATACCTTTCATCGGTACACCTAATTCCTTTGAAATTTCAGCAATTAACTTATAATCCTTATAATGTGTAGTCGCCTCTACAATCGCACGTGCAAATTTCTCTGGATTTTCTGATTTAAAAATGCCTGAACCAACGAATACCCCATCTGCCCCAAGCTCCATCATCAACGCTGCATCTGCCGGAGTTGCAACGCCTCCTGCTGCAAAGTTAACGACAGGTAAACGACCAAGACGCTTAATTTCACGTAGTAACTCAAATGGTGCACCTAGATTTTTTGCTTCTGTCATTAATTCATCTTCTGTCATACCGACTACTTTACGCACCTGCGCATTGACCTTACGAATATGGCGAACCGCTTCAACAATATTACCCGTTCCAGGCTCACCTTTTGTTCGTAGCATTGATGCCCCTTCACCAATACGACGTGCTGCTTCCCCTAAATCACGACAGCCACAAACGAACGGTACCGTGTAATCACTTTTTAATAAATGATACTCCTCATCTGCTGGTGTCAGCACTTCACTCTCATCGATATAATCTACACCCATTGCCTCTAACACACGTGCTTCAACGATATGGCCAATGCGGGCCTTTGCCATCACTGGAATCGATACAGCTGCCATCACTTCTTCGACGATGCGTGGGTCCGCCATACGTGCTACACCGCCCGCCTTGCGAATATCTGATGGTACTCGTTCTAACGCCATTACTGCTACAGCTCCTGCTGCCTCTGCAATTTTTGCCTGCTCTGCATTTATAACGTCCATAATGACGCCACCTTTTTGCATTTCTGCAATTCCGCGTTTTACTAACTCTGTCCCTGTTTGTTTCATTTCCCTAACCTCCACCTTTGTGATGAAATCTAGTATAATAAATATTGACCATATAAAAATATCCAGTTCACAAAAAAACTACAAGGTCAGTAAGGGTGAAGCATATGGACATGCTATTATTTCAGCTAGAAAAAAATGGGGATAAACCTCTCTATGATCAGCTTTATAGCGGCTTAAAAGATGCTATTATTTCGAAGAAAATTACCGTCGGAGAAAAATTACCGTCGAAAAGAAAATTGGCAGATTTTTTAAATATAAGTCAAACAACTATTGAAATTGCCTATGCCCAACTGCTTGCAGAAGGGTACATTATGTCAAAATCACGGGTGGGCTATTTTGTCGAGGAAATCGATGACTTACCATATATCCAACAAGAAGTGACTGCAATACCAAGCGAACAACCAAAGAAGAAATCATACGTAATAGATTTTAATCCTGGCTCAATTGATATTGACGCCTTCCCTTTTCAAACCTGGCGCAAATATGCACGTGATCTCTTTGACAATACCTCAAAGGAATTACTACTAACAGGTGCACCACAGGGCGAACTTGCCCTACGTACTGAAATTGCTCATTATTTATACCAATCACGTGGCGTTGTTTGTAACCCTGAACAAATCGTTATCGGCTCTGGTACGGAACAACTACTCCCGATGATCTTACGCTTATTCAAGGAAGATGCTTGCTTTGCACTTGAGAACCCAGGATATCCAACAGTACATCGCATGTTTTCACAATATAAACGGAAAGTATTTCCTATCCCAGTCGATGATGAGGGAATTGTTATTCATGAGCTTGAAAAAACAAGTGCTGATGTCGTCTACATCACACCCTCACACCAATTCCCGACTGGCGCAGTGCTTTCCGCTACACGACGTGCCCAAGCTTTAAATTGGGCTGCTGGAAGCCCTTCTAGATATATTATTGAAGATGACTATGACTCTGAATTTCGTTATACAGGTAAACCAATTCCTGCCCTACAAGCATTAGACCGTAATGATAAAGTCATTTATATGAGTACTTTTACGAAATCACTAATGCCATCTTTACGTGTTGCTTATTTCGTATTACCACCGAAATTACTTTCTACATACAACGATGTATTTAATTATTACTCATCAACAGTCCCTAGATTCGATCAACATATAGTAGCAAATTTTATGCGAGATGGTCATTTCTCCAAACATTTAAATCGTATGCGAAAAATTTATCGAAAAAAACACGATCAGTTAACATCTATTCTAGAAAACTATTTTCCGCAAATCCAAATGGCAGGGGAACAAGCAGGTATGCATGTTTTACTAACTGTGGAACATACGCTATCAGAAAAACAACTTCAGCAACTTGCTAATGATGCCGGAATCGGTATTTACCCATTATCTGATTATCGTCTTGATAGACAAACAAATCAGCAGGCCCAATTTCTACTTGGCTTCGGTGGAATTCCTGTGCAGCAAATCGAATCAACAATTGAGAAACTCATGACCTGTTGGCACATAAAAAAACAACCAACATCCAATTCACAGTAATTTGTGGTTGGATGTCGGTTATTTTAGTTACATTGTAAACTCAATCAAAATATTACGGGACAAAGTTAATGTGATTCTTTTAACTGCACATTATAGTGGTCAAACCATGTATGAATTTGCCCTAAATAGGCTAATAACTGCGGGCCAGCCATTAATTGACCATACCAAGGAACTTGAAAAGATTTGCCCCCTGATTCAATCAGCTCTGTTAGTTTCTTCTGATCAAACAATTCCCGAAGAATAGAATTTTTATCATTCATTATCTCCCGCAACCACTTTTGGACTCCGGCTGTATATTGAGGATGATACGTTTTAGGGTATGGATTCTTTTTCCGATATAATACTTCTTCAGGTAGTAAGTGCTCCATTGCCTTGCGTAATAACCCTTTTTCATTGCCACCTAGATTTTTCATTTCCCAAGGAATATTCCATGCGTATTCTACAAGACGATGATCTGCAAATGGCACACGCACTTCTAGGCTAGCCCCCATACTCATACGGTCCTTTCGCTCTAGCAATGTTTGCATAAACCACACCATATTCAAATAAAACATTTCACGCAGCTTTACTTCCCCTACACTTTCACCTTCTAAACCTGGTACCTCTGAAATTGTTTGTGTATAGGCATTATGTGCGTACTGTTCTACGGCTAATTTATCACGCCACTCGTCACGTAATATGTCCGCTCTTTCAGACAAAGAACGTATCCAAGGGAATCCTGCTGTCGGTTGTGCGAACCACGGATAACCACCAAAAATTTCATCTGCACATTCTCCTGACAAGGCAACGGTAAAGTCGTTTTTAATTTCTCTACAAAACCACAATAACGACGAATCTACGTCTGCCATCCCTGGGGCATCCCTTACAATTACTGCCTCTTTTAGCAAATCGATTAACCGTTGTTGTGAAATCACTTCTGAATGGTGCGTTGTGTCAAACGAATCATTCATTTTTTTGATCCAGTATGTGTCCGTGGATGTTTGATAAGCATGTGGATTAAAGAAACGCTCATTGTCTTCGTAATCAATCGAATAGGTGTGAAGTTTCCCTTTATTTTGCTGTTTGAACGTATTTGCTGCAATACCTGTAATAATACTCGAATCTAAGCCACCCGAAAGAAACGTGCAAATCGGCACATCTGACACAAGCTGTCTTTCAATTGCGTCACTTAGTAAAAAGCGTACATGGTCAATTGTGTCACCTAGTGATTCCTCATGCTTTTTACTTTCCACTTGCCAGTATCGCCAAACCCGTAAGCCTTCTCTAGAAAAGCGCATTGCATGACCAGGGCGTAACTCTTCAATCTCTTGAAATAATGCTTTTCCGGGCATTCTCGACGGTCCTACGGCAATAATACTCGCTATCCCCTCATAATTAACGACAGGACGTATTGTAGGGTGTGCTAATAAGGCTTTTACTTCTGAAGCAAAGAAGAGTCCTTCGCTTCTCTTCGTATAAAACAATGGTTTAACACCTAGTCGATCTCGACATAAAAAGAGTGACTGCTCTTTTTCATCCCAAACCCCAAATGCAAAGATGCCATTTAAATAGTCAACGCATTGTTCTTTCCATTCAATATAAGCTGTTAATAATACTTCTGTGTCTGAATATGTTGTAAAAACATGCCCTCGCTTTTGCAACTCTTTACGTATCTCGTCTGTATTATATAGCTCGCCATTATATGTAATGACATAGTTTGAACCATCGTAGGTTTTCTCCATTGGTTGTTTACCACCAATCAAATCAATGACCGCTAATCGTCGATGGCCAAATGCAATATGCTCACTACACCAAATGTTTTCATCATCGGGCCCTCTCTTATTCAATGTTTGCGTCATTGCCTGCATGATTTGTCTACTCGTACGTAAATCCTTTTGAAAACTAGCCCACCCTGTAATGCCACACATTTAACCACACCCTTTCGCCTAATAACCTATGCAAAAACATATGTAAATGTGAAAAAGGCAAGATTCCAAATTGGAACCTTGCCTTTTCTATTAAGTTATTTTAAAATAATCCGCCAACGAAGTCAGTAATACCGCCCCATAAATTACCGAAGAAGTTTCCAATTCCTTGGAAGAATAGTGAAAATCCACTAGCACGCTCTACAGCTGCTGTTGTGACAACATCCGATGAAAACTCTTTACCATCAATAAAGCCATAGTCTGTTCCTTCTGTGCGCTCAATCACTACTTTGCCGACTACTGTATCTTTCTTCACGTCAGCTTCTAGACTTTCTTTATCTAACACTAATTTTGGTTTATACAAATCTTTTTCAGATGATTTTACCATAAATGAAATTGGCTCTTTCACAGCAATTGCTACTTCGTCCTCTTTTCCTTTAGTAACCTTCACCGTTTTTTGCTTTTTAAACGTATAGTTAGCTGGAATAATTTCTTGTTTAGAGAATTGTCCAAATCCATAATCGAATAATTTTGCTGTTGCATCAAAGCGAGCTTTATAAGATCCTTGTCCATTTGCATCTACAGCTTTCATTACAACTGCGATTAAACGTGTACCATTGCGCTCAGCGGTACCTGTAAAACAATGACCTGCAAAGTTTGTAGTACCTGTTTTTAGACCGTCTACACCTTCATATTGGAAAACCAGTCCTGGTAACATGAAGTTCCAGTTTGACATTTCAATCGCATCATCTGTGCCTTCACGGAATGTCTTTTTCGCAATTTTAGAAGTATCTATTACAGTTGGATGGTCTTTTAGTAAATGGTACGCTAATTTTGCCACCGATTTAGCAGGCATCACATTTTCATCTTCTACACCCGTACCCACTGGATGCATACCGAATAAATCAGCATTGTTTAAACCTGACGAATTGACAAATTTATAGCCTTCTAAACCAAGCTCTTCTGCTTTTTTATTCATTAACTTTAAAAACTCAGTTTCAGTACCTGCAATTGTTTCAGCAATTGCTACCGTTGCAGCATTTGCAGAATAAATCGCCATTGCTTCATATAACTCACGGATTGTATAAGAACCATCAGCTCGTAATGGTACATTACTTAATGCACGGTTTTGAGACATACGGTACGTATAGTCTGTCACACGGTATTCTTGTTCCCATGTTACTGTACCTGCTTCAATTGCATCTAGTAGTAAGTACTCCGTCATCATCTTCGTCATACTTGCAATACCTAAAGGAGTATCTGCATTTTGTTCATATAAAATTTTACCTGAATCTGCATCGATTAAGATAGCAGCATCCACAGTAAGCCCTAAATCTGTTGCCGCGCTTGCTTTCGCAGGAACACCTGCAAAGATGCTAATAAGCAGAACAGAAATTAAGGAGATACGTAAAACGGTGTTCATTATCTTTTTCACCTAAAAACCCTCCAAAAATTATTCTTGTCCTCGACATTTTATCATAGAAGTTATGACTGGTGCGCACTCTTTATCATAAAAAATGCCCCTGTATCCTCATATAGACGATACAAGAGCTTAAAAGTTGCTACTAATTACTGGATTGAATAGTTTGGAGATTCTTTTGTAATTTGTACATCATGTGGATGTGACTCACGAAGGCCTGCACCCGTCATACGAATGAATTGTGCGTTGTCACGTAAATATTCAAGGCTAGGAGCTCCACAGTAGCCCATACCTGCACGAATACCACCAATTAATTGGTAAATTGTATCAGCTAGAGGCCCTTTGTAAGGAAGACGCCCTTCAATACCTTCTGGTACTAATTTTTTCGCATCTTCTTGGAAGTAACGGTCTTTTGAACCTTTTTCCATTGCACCGATTGAACCCATACCGCGGTAAACTTTGAAGCGTCGACCTTGGAAGATTTCTGTGTCCCCTGGAGATTCAGAAGTACCTGCAAGGAGTGAACCAAGCATTACGATATTACCACCAGCTGCAAGAGCCTTTACGATATCACCAGAGTACTTAATACCTCCGTCAGCAATAATTGTTTTACCTAGCTCGCGAGCTACTGTAGCGCAATCATAAACTGCCGTAATTTGTGGAACACCTACACCAGCTACAACACGAGTTGTACAAATAGAACCAGGTCCAATACCTACTTTGACAACGTCTGCACCAGCTTCAAATAATGCACGTGCACCTTCGCCTGTAGCTACATTACCCGCGATAATTTCTAATTCTGGGTAATTCTCACGGATTGAACGAATCGTTTCTAAAACGCCTTCTGAGTGGCCGTGTGCTGTGTCAATTACCACAATGTCCACTTGAGCTTCTACTAGCTTCTCAATACGTACCATCGTATCTTTAGAAACACCTACAGCTGCACCTACTAATAAACGTCCATGAGTATCTTTTGCAGCGTTCGGGAATTCAATTACCTTTTCGATATCTTTAATTGTGATTAAGCCAGTTAATTTACCGTTTTCATCAACGATTGGTAACTTTTCAATTTTATATTGTTGAAGAATTTTTTCAGCACCCTCTAGAGTCGTTCCAACAGGGGCTGTAATCAAATCTTCTTTTGTCATTACATCTTCAATTTTCAAAGAATAGTCTGAGATGAAACGTAGGTCACGGTTTGTAATGATACCTACTAATTTTTGATTTTCCATGCTATCAACAATTGGAACACCAGAGATACGGTATTTCCCCATTAAGTGTTCAGCATCAAATACTTGGTGAGTCGGAGTTAGGAAGAATGGGTTTGTAATAACACCATTTTCAGAACGTTTTACTTTTTCTACTTGTTCGGCTTGCTCATCAATACTCATATTTTTATGAATAATACCAATACCACCTTGGCGAGCCATAGCAATAGCCATTCTAGACTCTGTTACAGTATCCATTCCCGCACTTACCATTGGAATATTTAATTTAATTTTTGGTGTCAGTTGCACTGATAAGTCAACATCTTTTGGTAATACTTCTGAATGAGCTGGTACTAATAATACATCATCAAAAGTCAAACCTTCTTTGGCAAATTTAGTTTCCCACATTTCGTAACTTCCTCCTATGTTAAAAGAATATTAATTGTAAGATTAACAACGTGTCATGCTACTGTCAAGAAACTTATAAAAGAAAGACAATTCAGACTTTTTGTTATATCAACTTTTACTAAAATATATCCGCTTTATCGGCGTATTTTGATATATATATGACCAAATTACAGCTTCTTTAATATATTAGGAACTCTCTTAAACTATCCTCCATATTCGTTTCTACAATACTAATTTTCTGAGTAAACATATTAAATATAAGTTACATATTAATTATTATGAATCATTGTGTATTCCATTTATTTAATTTTGAAATAATAAAAAAACAGCCAACATATAGTTGACTGTTTCATGTGCCTAGCGACGTCCTACTCTCACAGGGGGAAGCCCCCAACTACCATCGGCGCTAAAGAGCTTAACTTCCGTGTTCGGTATGGGAACGGG
>NZ_JBIWEY010000051.1:0-27215 GCF_044762775.1 Lysinibacillus sp. NPDC096418 | reverse complement strand
TTATCAAACTGAACTTATGTCTTTATATTCAAAAAAATATAAAGGTGAGTATATAGGATGGTCAGTTAAAGAAGCTTTTTAATTAGAAAATCCTTCTTCAACTAGAAGAGTGCATTAATTAAAAATCATTGAGTTGCATATCCAGTTCTTTTTTCATTATTGAACTAACGGTGCAGAATAGTTGAAGAAGGATAAAATATTCTTGTGGTAAAATATAGGTTGAGAATCGTTTATTTTTATCCAATTATTAGGTTGGGGTGGTGATTATCATTAAGAAGTTTGGCTTGATTTCGATGGTCTTGGCAGTTTTTTTAATATCAGCTTGTTCTGGAAAAGAGGTCCAACATTTCTCTTCTAAAGAAGAAGCCTTGGATTCTTTTATTGAAAAGGAAGATATTAAAGGGAATATTGATTTGATTTTAACAAAACGAGGGGAAGAGTTATTAGTAGTACAGTCGAAAGAGGATGTATTTTTTGTCGCAGAACTAATCGAAGATAAAGAAGGGTATTATGCAGAGAGAATATCAGCCAGTGTTGTATTAGGCATAGGAGCCAGTTGGGAATTAAATACAGTAGATAAAAATAAGTACACTATTTATTTTGATAAGAACAAAAAAGATTTGAATTATACATCTTTATCAAATGGAGAATATGAAATGTCACTTGTAGAGGGGCATACAATTACTAAAAACGCAACGGAATTTACAAATGCGATAAAAGAGGTTGAAGTAATTAAAGATTAAATTTAACTAACGGTGTATAAGTAAAAGAAGAAGGTTTTTTAATTATACGAGGGGGGAGAAAATGAGGAAGAATTTATTTGTCTTAACAGTAATTTTGTTACTTTTATTATCAGGATGCATCCCTAAATTTGATCAGACTGAATCTGGCATTATGGATGATATTACATTTGAATTAATTTCAAAAAACATTAATCCAATTACTAGGATAGAATATATAATTAAACTAAATAATAACAGTTATTACACAATTGTCCAAAATAGTGTGTTATTTGGCTTTATCAATGATCCTGAAGAGCATGGAGAAACAACTAATCCGTTTAGAGTGCTTGCGGCAGGCAATCAACTAAATATTAAGCCCGGCGAAAGTGTGGAGCTGTCGGTCTCCTTTTCACCTACTTTCTATAAAGAATTTACAGAATCCGAAGAAAGGATAGCGAATATTAATATTGTTGGCTATGCTAATCATTTAAAAGAGGAAAATCGTTTTGAATTTACTACGAGTTTAGCATTACAATAACTTATGTATATAAAAAACATACTAACATTAGTAGTACAAACCAAGGCATGGTTTGTGCTACTATTTTTTTATAGTAGAAGTGAAGTAAAGCCGACCAGCCGCTGGGACCATTTGTGAGTCCGTATATAAAACTGGCTAACTTCACGCCCTTATATGAATCAGTTTAGTATGTTGGGTCCAAAGAAATTGTGTATAAGAAAGGGGAATCGATAAGGTATTGTTAAGGCTCCTATAATCTGTAATAAGGCGAAGGTTAAAATGAAACATGTGATTGCGTTAGATATAAGTAAAGGGAAAAGTACCATTGCAATTTATGACGGCTATCGTCAATGTGAATTTGAAGCGACAGGCGTCTATTCAAAACCAGTCGAAACGTTTTTTAAAGATTACGGTATGCATACTGCGGCATGGATTTCCTGTACCAGGTCCACACACAATTCGTTACACATGCAAATAAATAAATGAATGAATGAGAGAACATTATGTATCCTAAAAAATAAATTCCCCCACGTTCGCCATCCCGTAATTTTTTCCTGGTGCCGGAAACAACCGTTTCGGCGCCTTACTATCACGTCATGCCCTACCCCAAAAAAATTAAATAATTTACCAATGACGGTTTGGGGACTTTTTATATTTCTACTACCACTACAATAAGGTTACTTTCCAATAAGCATGAAACTTATTTCTTTACGGGGTCCCGTTAGATTTATGCGGATTTACAACGTTAAGCGAAATAAAGTTCCCAAATGAAAGTTTGGAAACACACCAAAAAGGCACGAATGTTGTTAAATCAAAGTACGTGCCTTTTTACGAGGACTATTGTTTATATAGCTTTTTATGTAAAGCAATATAAAGATAGCTACGATAGGACTTTCCGAGATTTTTCAGAGTATGTTAACTGAATAAAAACCTGTATATAGAGACAATTTATTAAGCTGTATACCTGCATTTTTTATAGTTCTTCTACTTCAATTAATGGGGATATAGTTGAAAAACTATCTTCCACAATCGGGCGCTTTCCTAGAATAAGGAAAGTGCTTTTTTCATTAAAGGGCCATTTAATTGAATAAAATACAAGAATTAAATTGGACGTAGAGATTGTGAAGAAAAGTACTTAAACTAACGGAGCAAGATAGTGGAATAACAAAAATTCTTCGTTATAAAAACAAGAAAACCAATATTAGTGTGTAAAGAATGGAAATCCATGATGTGGGAAATAATGTAGTTCTCTTATGCAAATAACAATTCAAAATAAAACCAAATCAATACGGAGGTAAAAAAATGAATGTCCTTGATTGTATCATTATAGGTGGAGGTCCTTCTGGGTTAAGTGCTAGCTTAACTTTGGGAAGGGCTAGGAGAAACATTGCATTATTTGACGATAGAACGAATAGGAATAGAGTGACACAAGCGTCACATGGATTTATTACTCGTGATGGGATAAAACCACAAGCGTTTAAAGAAATAGCGTTAAACGAGTTGGAGAATTACCCGTCCGTATCATATTTTACTGCAACAGTTACTGAAATTATTAAGGATATAGGTAATGAGCGATTTACTGTCAAAACATCTACTAGTCAGGAATTTGTTTCAGAAAAAATAATACTCGCCACCGGTATTCAAGAAATATTTACGATACCAAGTATAAGAAAGTTTTATGGGAAAAGTCTATTTAGTTGTCCGTATTGTGATGGCTGGGAGAAAAAAGATAAGCCATTAGTGGTTATTGCAGAAAAAGAAGAGCATGTACTGCATTTGACTAAGTTAATTTATAATTGGTCGCAGGATTTGGTCGTCTTAACGAATGGAGTTCAATTATCTAAAGAAGGTAAAATGGAGTTACAAAAACACAATATCAAAATTATATCGGAAAAGATAAAAGACTTAATAGGTAATGACGGTTGCTTACAAAAAATAGAGTTTGAAACAGGAGCAACAATTATAAGATCGGGTGGATTTGTTGCCCCATCTTATTATCGCCCAAATCAATTTGCTGAGAAGCTTGGCTGTGAAATTCATGAAAATGGAAAAGTTATAACAGATGGTGTTGGTAGAACAACCCAAAAAAACATATATATTGCAGGGGAAGCCGAAAGATCTAAACCATCCTCTTTAATGATTTCAGCTGCTAAAGGTAATAAAGCTGCGGTTTCAGTAAATACTGATCTAACGATGGAACGCTTTTGATTACGTCATAACGCCTTCTGCTTCAACTAAATAGGAACTTAGCTATTATAATTAAACACATCAGCGCCAATGTGTTGTCACATATACTTCAAACATTGTGTTAGAGTTAGTTTAAGAAATTACGAAGAACGGATTTTGATTTTAGAATTCGTTTTTTCTTGTTGCTTAAAAAGGATTGAAGGTTTTTTGTTGAAGTTATTGAACTAACGGCACAGCTTTCCTAAAACATAAAAAAATTAAATTAAAATTAAAAGACGATTTAGATATTGAATATTTGAAACTGAATAATCATACTAAAAAAAGACAGTTACTATTACTAATAACCTAGGTTGTAGGTTGTAAATTATAGTTTTACAAGGTGGGGTAACAACCAATAAAATAAGCCCGGAGGAAAAAAATATGAAACAATTGGGGACTCTATACTTTTTCTGTGGAAAAATGGGAGCAGGAAAATCAACTAAATCAAAACAATTGGCTATAGAAAAACATGCGGTATTGTTATCTGAGGATGAATGGCTTTCATCTCTTTATCCCAATCAGATCACATCATTTGAGGACTATCTAAAATTTTCAGCGCAGCTCAAGCCGATGGTGAAAAAGCATGTCCAAAACATATTAAGTGTTGGTACGGATGTAGTGATGGATTTTCCAGGTAACACTCAAAAACAGCGAAAGTGGTTTTTGGATATAGCGTCAGAGGTCAATGGAAACCATCAACTAATTTTCCTTAATTTAAATAACAAGCAGTGCTTACGTCAAATTGCACAAAGGCGTAACGAACAACCCGAAAGAGCAGCTTTTGACACGGAAGCGACGTTTATTCAAGTTACTAAATTTTTTGAAGCACCAGAAGCATCCGAGGGTTTAAATATTTTAGAGTTTAGTGGAAAAGAATAACATGGAGTTAAACGCAGAGTTATAGTACCAGAAAAAATTAGCTGAACTAAACCGTCAATAGAAACCCCTTTGGAATTCCACAAATCAGCTAATAGAAGCGAACCATTATTCATTTATCGGGCGCGATTGTTGAAGAAGCGTCGCTGTTCTTATTAAACTCCCATGAAAGAACTTAATCATCTTTCATTTTCTGTGGTGAAGTGCTGATTTTGGTGCTTCATGGGTGGCTAACGGGGGCGTTTCTTTAAAAAGGAATGCTCTTTTCGTCTCCAATTAAAAGGAAGTAATTGATATTATTATATTAAAGATGGTTGATCTTCTATTATAGGTGGAGAAAGCTTTTAATACGATATATGCTACCATATAAAAAAAGATAAACTTTGGAGGCACACCACTGCAATAAGACTTATAACGAAATTAAGTTCTTGATATATCCCGTCAAGGACATATTATGAAACAGTGCTTTAATAAAGGAGCTGTATAAAATGGATGAGAAAAAAGATACAGAAATAAAACGCTCTTCAAAAGCAGAAAACATTCTACCTCAGATCAATAGTAAAACTAAGCTAGGCGACTTACGAAAAATCGCAAAGGACATTAAAAAAGATCACGAACTAGCTATGGAACTTTGGTCAACCGAAGAGTTTTTGCCCAGACTATTAGCAATCTTAATTATGGACAAAAAACTTCTTTCATATGATGTGCTAAATAAGCTTGATAAGGATATGCAGACTCACACTTTTGATGAGCGAAATAACTTAATGGATTGGTTAATGGCTAATCAGCTCACCAAAGACCGGAAGAAGATTGCATTGATGGAGTCATGGAAAAATAGTCCTTCTGCTCTTCAAAGGCGAGCTTTCTGGTATTATCAAGGGCGATTGAGATGGACTGGACAAATACCGTCTGATAACACCGCAGACTTGCTATCTGCATTAGAAGCTAATATTACTCAGGAAGAACCGGAAGTTCAATGGGCTATGAATTTCACCGCAGGTTGGATAGGCGTTTATGATGAAAAGAATCGTGCACGTTGTATTAAACTTGGTGAGAAAACGGGTCTTTACAAAGATGAAATAGTAGCAAAAGGATGTACGCCTAGCTATTTGCCGGAGTTCATTACGATTGAAGTTAACAAACGACATAATAATTAGTTACCTCTGAAAAATTTATTAGGGTTTAATGCAAAAAATAAAGGAATTCAAAGCCTCAATTTGAAAATTGTAATAGGCTTGGACCAGAAAATAAAGGAAACATCGCGTAATGGCAGCTAGTTAGTGAAATAATGCAAGGAAGATGTAAAGGATTAACCCACTATCTCTTTTTAATCTGTAGGACGCTTATCTTTTATAAGAACAACTTTCCAGCTACGGAGTACAACGATACTATTCAATAGAAAAAGATCTTCCACAATCGGGCGCATTTCTTTAATAATGAATGCGCCTACCTCCATTAAAGGGCCATAATGTTGAGTAATAAGCGTGAACTTGAACTGTATATTGAATACTATAATCACAAACGTATAAAAGAGAAATTAAAAGGATTGAGCTCGGTACAATACCGAGTTCAATCCTTCATAGCTGCTTAACTTAATATAGTGTCTAAATTTTGGTGTTATTTCAAAAAAGAATAGGCGCCCATTTTTCATTTAAGAGTCATAGTTCAGTAGGGAAAGTAGTTATTATACTTGCAAAATAAACACCTACATTTTTTCTTGGATATTTTTTATGGGCTTTTGAAGTACGTCTATAATGGCAGCGATGATAGCTGTTACTAAAATCCCTATAAGACCAAGTGCTATCGGACCTGCTGCGTCTTCACCCGTGAACATAGCAAAAACCCTTAAGTAAACTATTAAAAACAAAATGAAGAAAATAATTGTAAAAGCGCATTTTTTTATAACCTTCAAGGATTTAAGGGATACCTCAGAAAAAGCATTGTTTATATTGATATAACTCAATAGTTTATATGCTTGATACAACGCAACAGAAAACGTAATGCATACTCCATACGCACATACTAACAATGGATATATCGAGTAATCTCCTGGACGCACTTTCGCATCTCGTATAGCTGCTTGAGGTAACCAATATATACACACAGCAAGTACCGCAATTCCAATAAGAAAAGCAACGAACTTTAAGAATAAAGTTGAACTTAGTTTAACATTCATTTGAAGCACCTCACTGATTTAATACGATATTAGTCTATTTATTATCGTTTATCAATATATTTATTTCGTTTTTTTATATTATAATTGTTATTCAAATAATTATTTAATAATCAGGTGGAAATCGTACTTCAGTTATTGTAAGTTTTATCATGAAGTAATTGAACAATAGGGCGCGTTTGTTTAATAAACGTCTCTGTTCTTATTCAATTAACAGGGGATTTAGTTGAACAAGATAGCCAAACCAGAAGCAGCAAACTTTGAGAAAACAGCCTTTTTACTCCACTCACAAGAAAGAACATAATCATCTTTAATTTTCTGTGGTGTAGCGTTGATTTTACGCGATATGGAAGGCTAACGGGGCAGCAGAGATCAAGGTGAAATTAACATTGGCAACATAGGAAGAAATTAATATCCTACATTAAATTTTGATGGTTGGATATTCATATTTTGGAATAAATATTTACTGTTCAATAGGATCTATCAAAGATATAATCTCCTTAACTTTGTTTTAGGAGATACATAAAAATGAATGAATATATGATTTTACCAAAAGACTTGATTCATAAAAATGAAAAGAGATATTTTTGGCTTGTGCTTGTAATTAGTATTTTAACTTATATTGTCTTGGTCGTGTCGATTGTCGGGATTCTCATTTTGCTCGGTATAGCCATAATTTCGCTATTCCTCAATGCCTTGATGATTGGGAACATTCGGACAAATGCTGTTAGATTGAGTACAACGCAGTTTCCTAAGGTTTATACAACAGCAGAGGAATTATGTGAAAAAATGGGGATCACTAAAGTTCCGGACATTTATGTTATGGAGTCTAGCGGTATGCTAAATGCATTTGCAACCCGTTTTTTCGGACGTAATATGGTAGTTATCTACGCCGAGATTTTTGAACTTATTAATACTAATAATGAGGATGAGTTAAACTTTATCCTTGCCCATGAACTTGCCCATATAAAGCGGAAACATTTGTCTAAACAAATGTTAATTTTACCTGCTATGTGGATACCGGGAATCGCAGAACTTTATCTACGCGCCTGTGAGTATACTTGTGATCGATATGCTGCCTATTATACAGGAAATAATGAGGCAGCAAAAAATAGCCTAACCATGTTGCAGTTGGGAAAAATCTTTATTTACATGTCAACAAGGTTGAATATATTGAGCAATTAAACAATGAAAAAGGGTTCTTTGTCTGGCTAAGTGAGGTTTTATCTACCCATCCGCCACTTCCAAAACGAATAAACGAGATCAGCCGGGTGTATGGAGAAACAGACCAGGGATTCATTCTTCTTAAAAAATCAAAAGCAGTATGGGTTTTTGGCATTGGATCATTGGTTTCATTGTTGGTGTTGTCAGGTGGATCTTACTATCTTGTAAGAGAGGTCCTCTTGTATGATCCGATGGAAGAGTTTGAAGAATACGCAGAAGTTGAAGAGGAAATTCCGTCCTTTATCGCCGCAGTGGCAAATGATGATTTTGATAAGGTAAATCAGTTGATTGAAAAAGGCGAAGACGTATATCAGGAAGATTTTTATGGGAATACGGCATTAGATTGGGCTATTAAGGGCGGTAACCCCCAAATGGTTGATTTGTTGCTAGACTCAGGTGCAGATTCGAATTATGAAAACAGTTATGGAAATACGGCATTAATGACGGCAGCTGAAATAGGGGATCCGAATATGGTAAGACTTCTTGTTGAAAATGGAGGGGATCTCAATTACCAAGACGCCAGTGGAATGACAGCTTTATTTTCTGCGGTATACAGTTCTGATTTGGAAACTGTCAAGGTACTCCTCAATCTAGGGGCTGATCCTAGCATAAAAGATATTGAAAGTATGACCGCATCTATGGTAGCCATCCAGTCGGACGAACGAGAAATAGCAGAACTTCTGAAAAAATATAACAAATAGTTCTTATGGAGAAAAGCAACATGCGAAGACTTGCTGGTTCGGACGTTTTACATTACCAAGTTACCCCTGTTATTTGGTCAGGGTATAAAGTTGGGGGAAATTAACTAGAATTCGTAATGCTAAAGTGAATGGTGACAATTTAGGCATAGGTACGATGCTGCTGTGTACTCTTTTAGCTGAAATTATTGATATTGTAACTCTTGGCATAGGAATGATTGTGAGTACATTCATGGTTGGATTTCGAAGTGATAAAAGGACCCTTCACGATTTGATTGCTGGAACTTATGTAATTTATAATCATAATTAATGAAAAACTTATCAATATTTAATTGATTAAAGACAGGTCACAGTGCCTGTCTTTTTTGTTAGTTTCATAATACATAAATTAATAAATAGGTCTTTTTGTGTATGAGTGTAGCTCACTTAGTCAAAGTTTTCTATTGTACAATTAAGGGAAATCAAGTTTTATTAAGCTAACCGGGGCTTTAGTTGAACTACACAAGGGGAATTGATCGAAAAAACTCCGATTTAATAAATATTTTCCAAAATCAAGTTTTGCATTTGTTATTAAATAAGGATTGAATTGAAATTTTTTTATCAAACTGTATTCTAAACAAACAGTAGAATTTAAAATTTGAAGTTAATCTAAAAGCAGCTTGTGAGCAAAATTCACAAGCTGTTTTTAGTTTTCTTATACTGACTAAAAATCTCGTTGGCGGTGAGCACCTAGCAAAAAGGTGAAATACATCAATTCTGTGAGATTTAACAAAGATGAACGTAAGTGAACCGCTGAAGAAGTATTGAACAACTGAATAAAATTTTAATACTTAAAAGATCAAGCAGAGGGCGCTTTTTTCATAATCCCACGTCTGTAGAGAAAAAAGCCGACAGCAAGAAAAGGCCGCGACATGCCGAAGAAAACCGTTTCGTCTTCTCGCTATTTCATCATGGTGAACTTACCAATCTCTCAAAGTATTCCATGAAGAAAAAAATTTCAGGATGGCGAGCTTCTTTGCGAGTAGCCTGTTTTCAGCCAGAAAAGAGTGGCTGAATTTACGGTTACTCGTTGCGGCTTGCTATCTATTATTCATAAATATCTAAAATTTGCGTTCAGTGGTTTACGTGATTGCTTTAATAGCAGTGGTTTCAGGTCTTTTTTAATAAAAATAGCAAAGGGCGATGTTTTCGCCGATTACTACTTCCTTTTTCACTTTATTAATAGAATGACATCCTGTGATGTCATTCTACATTTTAACTATTACATAATAAAAAAATTAGTGTGTGGAAAACTTTTCTGGTCTTCGCAAGTGTAAATCGAAAAGAAGTTGTATGTCGCAAATGTTGTATATATGTAGAATAGCATGGACCAGTTCTTTATATCTACTTGAAAATGATTATCATTTATTGCTATAATAATATTATATTGATATGAATAAATATACATAGGAGGGATTTAATGGCTAATAACAATCATATTAACATGTTGTTTCATGCCTATCAGTCGGGCAGTTTAATTGTTCATAGTACTATTGCAGTTAATATTAACGCGGCAAAATCTTTGAACTATCAAACAATGACTTCAGCCCTTATGTTCCCTATTAAAGGTGAAGCAACAATTCAATTGGATAACCAATCTTTATTGGCCAAACCTGGAAAAATGATTTATATTCCCTATGCTACAAATATTAAAATATCTGTTTTAAGCAAAGAAAATTTCTCTTATATTAATATTTTCCATCAATTAATAAAAAGGCCCTTATTTGAAATGGAAATTTCGAACATTTTTGATGAAGCTTATAAACTGCTAATAGAACTTGTCAGACTTAGCAAATCAACTGAATCAAAAAAACTTTTGCAAGAAAACATACAAACAGAAAAATTATTCACACTTTTACAAAGTCAAAAAAAGGATTTACCAATTTGCGATTATACTATCGTAAAAGACTTAATTCATTACATTAATAATCACTACCATGAAGATTTTAATTTAGAAAAACTAGCAACCTTAGCAAATGTGGAAAAATCTAAAATTTCTTATTTGTTTAAAAAATACACCGATAAACGACCGATTAATTACTTAATTGATTATCGATTAAAAATAGCTCTGGAGCTATTAGAAACTACGGATCTATTAATTTGTGAAATAGCTGAAAGAGTTGGTTATAAAGATCATTTTTATTTCAGCAGGCTTTTTAAAAAACATATTGGTATTTGCCCCTCTGCAGTCAGACTACGCAGCCCCAACAGATAAGATAGGGAAGGTTCAAAGCGGCTTTGAACCTTCCCATAAACTCTTACTTCTTATTTCCCATAAAGTTCATTACTTAGCGTCTCTACTATATCAAAAATACGTACACCATAATCCATAAAGTCATCATATGTTGTCTCATAAATATGGCCTTCGCTAATGGCACTAACATCCTTAATTAACGGTTCAGATAAAAGTGTTTCAATAGCTTTTGAATCGTATTCAATGTTACGGTCTGCAGTTATATAAAGAATCACATCTGGATTAGTACTAATTAACGACTCATAGTTCAATCCACCATTACTGCCTTCCATGGCCGACTCAAGATTTATTACTTCTATTGCATCTTTCTGCAATCCTTGTGAAGTAATAAAGTTTGAAAATGTTCCTGCACTTGTATCAAAACGAGCCATCGCTAAGATCGTTAATTTTTCATCTGTTTTATTTTCTTTTATTTTTTTAACTATTTTGTCATAGCGAGCTTGTAATTCAGCTGCATACTCTTCAGCTCTATCATTCACATCAAAAATTTTCCCTAATGTTAATACATCATCAATGACTGATGTTAATTTTGGATTTTGGTTAATATGACTTGCCGATTGAGAATAAACATTTATTTCAAATTGATTTAAAGTAGCGATTGAACCAATATTTTCATCATTAAACATTACTGAGCGTCCGACAACTATATCTGGCTCTATGCCGACTACTGTCTCTCGTGAAACGGTCTTTTTATCTCCTAAATTATGAAGTTTGGCAATGGTTTCAGCATGTTTTCCTTTTACTTCATTATCAGGATTTAAAATTCCAACAATTTTATCTTCCAACCCTAACTCAAGTAATAGTTCAATTGATGAAGGATTGTTTGTCACTATACGCTCTGGTGCTTTTTCAAAAGTTTGTGTATATGTATTACCCTGAGCGTCATAAATTTCAATTTCTAAAGGATACGCGGTACGATTAGAGTTTTTCTCTTCATTAGTGTCTTCTTTGCTGTTTACTTTCTCTGTTGATTCTTGATTGCATGCAACTAATAATAAAGCTGATACAATAACTGTGATAAATAGCAATAATCCTTTTTTCATAATAAGCCTCCTGAAATACTTTATATTGTTGGTTTGTAATAGCTAATACAAATATTTTCGGTATATGGATCTTGAAAAACTTCACAATCAACTTCATATATATCTTTAATAATTTCTTTTGTTATCACTTCCTTAGGGGTGCCATGACAAACAATTTGTCCCTTTTTAAGAAAGTAAATATAATCGCAAAATTGCGCTGCCATAGAAATATCATGTAATGCTGATAATACATTAATATTTAAATT
The DNA here is from genome assembly GCF_044762775.1 of Lysinibacillus sp. NPDC096418. Taxonomy (NCBI): domain Bacteria; kingdom Bacillati; phylum Bacillota; class Bacilli; order Caryophanales; family Bacillaceae; genus Lysinibacillus; species Lysinibacillus sp. NPDC096418. The sequence continues at coordinate 15,198 of NZ_JBIWEY010000051.1, read as the reverse complement.
CTTAATAATATTCAAAATTTCCAGTTGATATTTGATATCTAAATGATTGCTTGGTTCATCAAGAATCATCAAAGACGGATTTTGCGCAACTGCCCTCGCTAATGCCACTCTCTGTTTTTCACCGCCGGATAATTGGAGTACCTTTCGATTTCTATATTCCAGTAGTCCTGTTTTTCTTAATGCATTTTCTACAATTACAAGATCTTTGCTACTTTCCTTTTCCATCAGTTTCAAATGGGGGGTTCTTCCCATCATAACAACCTCTTCAACGTTAAAATCAAAGCTGTTACTTTGAAACTGTGATACAACCGACATATTTTGCGCAATTGTTTTCACTGGTATCTTATCAATTGATAAATCATCTAAATTAATTGTTCCTTGAGACGGTCGTAGTACGCGATAAATAGCTTTTAATAATGTCGACTTGCCACTACCATTGGGACCGAGAAGGGCAACAAAAGAATGGTTGAAAACACTCAAATCAATTCCGTTAATAATTTTCTTCGTTCCAATATCGATTTCTATATCTTCTAATTGCAAATCCATAAATACTCTCCTTATTCGTTTTAGAAATTGTAATTTTTGCGAATCATAATATAGGCAAAAAAGGGTGCACCAACTAAAGCGGTAAAGATGCCGATCGGTAATTCAACGTTTTCGATAATCGTTCTTGCAATTGCATCAACCCCCATTAAGAAAATTGCACCAAGTAACATGGATACGGTAATGAGACTTCGATGATTTGCCCCAGTCAAAGCCCTTGCAATATGTGGAATAATCAAGCCAACAAAGCCTATAATGCCGCATGTTGAGACTAAAATTCCCGTCAGAAGAGCCACAATGATGATATATAATTTTCGATAAAAATGAATATTAATCCCCAAGGTGATAGCCGTTTCATCCCCTTGTAGCATTGCATTTAACGGACGATATTGTGTTAAAAAGAAAATAGAACAAATGAGTGTGACAAGAAAGGGGATAAGTAAACTTTCCCACTTTGAACTGGACAGGGAACCCATCGTCCAATAAGTAATTCGTGTAATCGTACTTTCTGTGCCTGAGATAGCAATAATAAAATTTGCTGCTGCTGAACAAGCAGCACTAATAATCGTTCCGGATAAAATCAATTTCGTTGTCGTCATCTTACTTTTATAAGCAGCCAAAAAAAGCACAGCACTAGCTGCAGCAAGCGCACCTAAAAAGGCTATAATCGATAAGCCCACTCCACTCAAAATTCCAGCTGTTGTACCGCCTAAAATAATGAAAATCGTAGCACCAAGATAACCTCCTGAGGAAATTCCTAATAGAAACGGATCTGCAAGTGGGTTTTGCACGATTGCTTGCATTACAACTCCACATAAAGCTAAGCCGGCTCCAATCACAAGGCCCATCATGACTCTTGGTAACCTAATTTTTAAAATAATACCTGAATAAGTTGGATTTACATTTGAATCTAAAAATAATACTTTATCTATTAAAATCGTATATGTTTCAAGTATGGGTATTTTCATTGTGCCAACACTCACACATACTCCAATAGTCAAAATCAATATCATTGATAGACTAGTTATTAATAGAGGAAGTCTTAGTTTCCTTTTCATCTTGAAGACTCCTTTGTTGCTTGAAAGCTGAACAAACTAAAATGCTATTTTCAACTTCGACATTTTCTTCTGTTTGTTTATCAAAAAGTTTTTGATTTCGATGATGAAAAATCTCATTATAGAAAGAAATCATTCCACTATCTTTTGTATCTAATTGAATGAATTGCTTTATTAACAGCATTAAATGCATCTTAGCATGTCCCTATGCACTTTTTAATCAACCACTTCGTTAACAGCCATATAATTTTTTCCGCTAGTAACATTTATTCCTTTAGCATCTTAATTGAATTCACTGTTCAGATTTAGAAGTAGCTTTGTGATTTCCGTATGAAGGAGGCATTCTACTGAACTATTTAATAGTTGTGTACCTGTGCTTCATATCCATTTAAAGTATCTTTTCTTTTTGCAAGATACCCTTTCTTGGCGATTGGTTCCAGTTCATTTTTCCAATCAACTGCTGTGTGACCACCTCCTGAAATAATAACCATTTAATCCATAATTTTTAAGAGAGATGAATATTACCAGATTCTGTTTTTATACCAAAATGCCTCCTTTATTCTAAAGATTTCATTCACCTTTTCTTCTAAAATGACTTCTGGATTAAAGGTTAATGCTTTTTCTGTCATCTGTTGGATTAATTGTTCTCTTAAAATTAAGAATCATGAATCCTACAGTACAAATCACATTCACTAGATAGATATGTACGTTTTAGGCTAGCTGATTTTGATATTCTATAATCTATGTTTTCATTTCATGTAACTAACTATGAAAAGAAGAGAGTAGCACGATAAGCTCACCTATAATTACACCTTTTCTCATTTCCGTCTAAAAAAATTCAATACATGAATGAGTCTAACCAGCTCAATTCTTTGGAAATGATAATTATTATCATTACGGGGATAACCTTAGCAAAGTTTTAGCGCTATTGGAATGGATGGTAATCTACACATGGACAATAATTAAAAAAGATAAAAAATTATCGTCTATAGAAAAATTTAAGCCATTGACTTTTAATTGAGAATGATTATTATTATTAATTAGTGATTGGTTTTTTCCTGATAATGGTTAATTGTGTTATATAGAGCACCAATAAATTCCTTTAATAAAATTGGTTTATACATAATTTCATTAGTGGATTATTACCAATTTTGTGATTCAACCACAATTGAAAGGAGGTGATAATTAGTGGATATGCAAGATATGAAAGGGAAAGTAGCTTTAGTTACAGGGGCAGCTAATGGGATTGGAGAATCTATAGCCCGTGCCTTACTAGAGAGCGGAGCAATAGTAGTAGCCGTTGATAGTAATCGTGAAAAGCTAGAAATGGTTATAGATGAATTAAAGCAAATGAGCTATCAAATTTTTGGTTATATTGAAGATGTAAGTAATGGTAATAGGATTGAAACTTTGGTTGAACGTATTGAGAAAGAGATTGGACCAGTGGAATTTTTAATAAATGTTGCAGGGGTTTTACAAATGGGATTGATTACTTCTATTACCGATCAAGAGTGGGAAAGAACTTTTTTAGTTAATACAACAGGAGTTTTTAACTTGTGTCGTTCTGTGAGTAAAAGAATGATTACTAGAAAGAAAGGTTCAATTGTGACTATTTCTTCAAATGCAGGAAGTATCCCTAGAATGTCTATGGCAGCTTATTCTGCTTCAAAAGCAGCTACAATTATGTTTATGAAGTGCCTAGCCTTAGAATTAGCACAATATAATATTCGTTGTAACATCGTATCACCTGGTTCCACAGATACTGAAATGCAACGTATATTTTCAGAGAATGGTAAAGGAAAAGAAAGAGTTATTCAAGGAGAGCTTGAAAAATATAGAATAGGAATTCCTTTGAAAAAAATTGCTAAAACATCTGATATATCAGGTGCGGTAATGTTTCTATTATCAAATAAAGCAGGTCACATTACGATGAATAATCTATGTATTGATGGTGGAGCGACATTAGGTGTGCAGTAATAGATACTATAAATAATTTAAATTGAGGTGAAAAAGTACATGATACAAACAACTAAATGTATTAAAGAAAAAGATTTACTAAAAAAATATGAGGTTGGGGATTTCTTTTTAGCCTCACCAAATCAAACGATCCTGGGAAAAGGTCAATATGCTTTTATTCATGAGAATGTACAAAATGGTAACTTTCCTGAACATGTACGAGCATTATTAAATGAAGCAAAGCAAGATGGAGTAGAAAATCCTATTGCAGTGGGAGCAATTCCATTTGATTATAGAAAACCAATAAAACTTATTATTCCAAAACAAACTATAGTGACATCAAAGTATGAAAGAAATGATGAATTAAGACATAAAGAGGATGCTGTTACATATGAATTTAAGTTCATACCTGAACCTTCTGAGTACATGCATGGTGTTAAAAAAGGAATAAAGAAAATATCTAGCGGTCAATTGGACAAAATTGTGGTTGGTCGCATTTTAGAGCTTACATCCAGTTCGAAGGTGAACGTTAGCAATATTTTACGTAATTTATCAAAGCATAATACTCTAGGATATACATTTGCAGCTGATATAACCGAACAAACTATGCATGAAAAAAATGAATTAATGAAAAAAACAATAATTGGAGCAAGTCCAGAACTTCTTGTTTCTAAAAAGGGAGATCACATTTTTGCTAACCCTTTAGCAGGATCAAGACCCCGTAGTAAGGACCCGATTGAAGACGAAAGAAGAGCCAAAGAACTATTAGAGTCCCAAAAGGATTTGTCGGAACATGCAGTTGTTGTCAAGGCAGTAAAAAAATCTTTGGAAGCAATGTGTAAGTCTTTGATTGTTCCTGAAAAACCTTCGCTAATTCAAACAGAAGCAATGTGGCATCTTTCAACGGAAATAACAGGGGAATTAAAAGATACATCTATCTCATCATTAACATTGGCGAAAATAATGCATCCTACTCCTGCGGTATGCGGTTCACCTACTGAAAAAGCTAGGGAAGAAATTTGTGAAATAGAACCATTTGATCGCGAATACTTTACAGGAATAATTGGATGGTGTGACCAGAATGGTGATGGTGAATGGGTTGTAACAATTCGTTGTGCAGAAGTACAGGATAATACTTTACGTTTATTTGCTGGAGCGGGGATTATGTCCGATTCAAAACCAGAAGATGAATTGGCCGAAACATCTGCTAAATTCCGCACAATGTTATCCGCAATGAATTTAAATAATTATTTATAAAGGAAGTGCAAAAAAATGCTTCAAGGATGCAAGCCTTGGCCTGAAGAGTTTGTGAAAATGTATCAGGATCATGACTGTTGGAGAGGCGAAACCTTCGGCAGAATGCTTAGTGAAAGAGCCAATTTATATGGTGATCGAATCGCAATAACAAATAGTGACATTAGCATTACTTATAAAGAACTAGATGACAATGTTAATTGTTTAGCTAATGGCTTTTTAAAGATGGGAATTAAAAAGAATGACCGTGTAGTCGTTCAATTACCTAATATTACAGAATTTTTCGATATCTGTTTCGCTTTATTCCGAATTGGTGCTTTACCGGTATTTTCTCTTCCTTTACATCGAAGCAGTGAAATAACATATTTTTGTGAATTTACGGAAGCAAGTGCTTATATAATTCCAGATTATCATGCAGGATTTGACTATAGAGCCTTAGCTAGGGAAGTTCAAAGTAAAGTTCCAAACTTAAAATCAATAATTGTTGTCGGTGAATCAGAAGAGTTTGTTTCTATATATGATTTATACAAAGAATCAACTAAAGCATTTTTTCCAGAAGTTAGACCAAATGATATTGCTTTTCTTCAATTATCAGGAGGAAGTACGGGATTATCTAAATTAATTCCTAGAACGCATGATGACTATATTTATAGTTTACGAAGAAGTGCAGAAATATGCTTGCTGAATCAGGACAGTACTTATTTAGCAGTTTTGCCTATAGCTCATAATTTTCCGATGAGCTCACCGGGTGTTTTTGGAACATTGTATGCAGGAGGAAAAGTTGTACTTACTTCTGGAGCGAGCCCTGACGAAGCATTTCCGTTAATTGAAAAAGAACGGGTAACGATTACAGCTTTAGTGCCACCATTGGCTTTAATATGGTTAGATTCAAAAGCGACACGTTCATTTGACTTATCTAGCTTGGAAGTATTACAAGTTGGTGGAGCGAAGTTCAGTGCTGAGGCAGCTAAGCGGGTACGTCCTACCTTTAATTGTACTTTACAACAGGTTTTTGGAATGGCAGAAGGCTTAGTTAATTATACGAAACTTGATGATTCAGAAGAAAATATTGTGCATACCCAAGGAAAACCGATGTCACCTTTTGATGAAATTCGTATTGTTGATGAAAATGATTTTGATATTGCGACCGGAGAAGTAGGACATCTGTTGACAAGAGGCCCCTATACAATTAGAGGTTACTATAATGCGAATGACCATAATAAGAAAGCATTTACGTCTGACGGTTTTTATCGTACAGGTGATCTAGTACGAATGACGGAGTCAGGATACATTATTGTAGAAGGGCGAGAGAAAGATCAAATTAATCGTGGAGGAGAAAAAATTGCTGCAGAAGAAGTAGAAAATCATCTTTTAAGCCACCATGCAGTACACGATGCTACCTTGGTATCAATGCCAGATGAATTCCTTGGAGAACGTTCTTGTGCTTTCATTATAAAAAGAGACAATGAAATAACATCTGCTGAATTGAAAAAGTATTTAAAAGAAAAAGGACTAGCTTTATATAAAATACCTGATCGAATTGAGTTCGTAGATTGCTTTCCTAAAACGACTTTAGGCAAAGTTAATAAAAAAGCACTCAGAGAATTAATCTTAGAAAAAGTAAAAACTAGAATAAAAAATAATTAAAAGTTGAAGGAGGGATTCGATGGCTATTCCAGCTATCCATCCATATAAAATGCCAGGAACAAATGATTTACCAGAAAAAAAAGTGAATTGGAAATTAGATAGAAACCGTGCTGTTCTGCTTATTCATGATATGCAACAATATTTTTTAAATCCATTCGTCCCAAACGAATCACCTTTTGTGGAACTAATTGATAATATCAAACAAATAAAGAAAAAATGTGAAGAATTACAAATACCGATAGTTTATACCGCACAACCAGGGGCACAAAAGAAAGAGGACAGGGCTCTTCTGACCGATTTTTGGGGACCAGGTTTAGCCGATGATGATTGTTTAACAAAAATAGTAGATGAAATAGCACCAAGTGAAACAAGTACGGTTAATACAAAATGGAGATATAGTGCATTTAAACGTTCAAATCTTTTATCGATGATGAATGAACAAGGTAGGGACCAACTGATTATTTGTGGTGTATATGCTCACATTGGATGTTTATTAACAGCTTGTGATGCTTTTATGGAAGATATTGAACCATTTTTTGTAGTAGATGCTGTTGCTGATTTTTCGTTAGATTATCACAAAATGGCAATGAATTATGTTTCAGCGCGCTGCGGTGTGGCAACTTCTACAAATTTGGTTTTACAGGAACTAGATAATGATACAGCTAAACAAATGAGTCCTACACTTACCCTTGAAGGTGTTAGAAATACCGTTGTTGAAATGATAAATATTTCACCTGCAGAAATAGATGATCACACGAATTTGGTTGATATGGGATTGGACTCCATCAGATTAATGAGTCTAGTCGAAGAATGGCGCAGTGAGTGTCCTGACATCAACTTTATGAAATTAGCTGAAAAACCAACTATTGCAAATTGGTGGGAATTACTTTCTTCTAAGCAAGAAATATCTTAAAGGGAGGAAATCAAATAATGTTGGAATGTGGGAATAAATGGTCTTTATCAAATGCTCAGGCAGGTATTTGGTTTGCTCAACAATTGGATCCAAACAACCCTGTTTTTAATACAGCAGAATATGTTGAAATAACAGGAGCAATTGATCTGCGTTATTTAATAGACGCTATACGACAAACTATTTTGGAAGCAGATACTTTGCATTTTCGATTTGATGAAAATCAAGAAGGGCCATCACAGCAATATTCTGCTCCTAATAATATTGATATTGACATGATAGATGTTAGTGGAGAACAGGATGCAAGGAAATCAGCTTTGTCCTGGATGGAACAAGATGTATCTAATCCAATAGATTTAACACGAGATTTACTTTTTAGACAAGCTATTATTAAATTAGCAGATAACCATTACTTTTGGTATCAACGAATACATCATATTGCAATAGATGCATATGGTTTCTCTTTAATTTCTCAACGAGTAGCTAATTTGTATACGAATTTCGTTACAAATAAAAAGATTGAAAGTAATCATAAATCATTTCCTTCATTTCAGCTTGTTTTGGAAGAAGAAGAACAGTATCGATTTTCTTCAACCTATAATAGAGACCGCGAGTTTTGGCTGAATAAATTTAGTGATAATCCAGAAGTTATTAGTTTAAGTGAACAAGTAGCAAATCCTCATAATTACGCTGTTCAACAAACTGGCAATCTTTCACAGACTACTGTAGAGGGATTAAAGGAAAAAGCTAAAAAATGGAGGTCTAATTGGCAAGCAGTTATCATGGCAGCTACAGCTGTTTATTTACAAAAGTTAACCGGGACAAATGATGTAATTTTGGCTGTTCCAATGATGGGGCGAATGGGATCTGTTTCTATTAATATACCATGCACAAAAGTAAATGTCTTGCCACTTCGAGTAGAAGTTAAGCCTAATATGTCCTTTGGTAACCTTGTAGAGTTAGTGACAGGAGAATTACGCCAGCTAAGTCAACATCAGAGATTTCGTCAAGAGGATTTACGTAGAGAGCTTAAAAGATATGCCGACGATCAGAAGCGCCTGTTCGGAGCCCAAATTAATATAATGCCATTTGAGTATAATTTGAATTTTGCAGGTATTTACGGCATTACTCATAAGTTAGTAACTGGTCCAGTAGAAGATTTTACAATCAATATTTATGAACAGACGACAGAATTGGCAGTGAGAATTGATTTTGAAGCAAATCCAACCATTTATAATGTGGATGAAGTAGCTAAACATTTGGAAAGATTCTTGCATTTTTTGGATATTGTTTCGAAAAGCGATCCGTCAGCTCTAATTAGTCGATTAGATTATCTTTTAGAAGTAGAAAAGGAACAAGTACTGATTGATTGGAATAAAACCGATGTGGATGTACCATTTTCAAGCTTAGCTTCACTTTTTGAAGATCAAGTTAAACAAACGCCTGATGAAATAGCAATTATATGTGAAAATAGACAGCTAAGTTATCAACAACTAAATCGTCATGCCAATCAGTTAGCGCATTTCTTGATAGATAAGGGAGTAGGACCAGAGAATTTTATTGCTTTGTCACTTCCTCGCTCAGAAGAGATGGTTATAGCAATGTTAGCTGTTCTGAAAGCGGGTGCAGCCTATGTGCCTATCGATCCGGAATTTCCAAGTGATCGAATATCTTATATGTTAGAAGATGTAATGCCTACTTATATTATAACAAGCAAAAATATAATAGATGTATTACCTGAGTATCAGGAACGTATCCTCGTATTAGATGATGATGAAATTCGAGGTCTCATAGAAGCCTTTCCAGATAATAATATAAATTGTAAATATACACCACTTCATCCGGCATATATGATTTACACATCTGGTTCTACAGGTAAGCCCAAAGGTGTTGTTTTGCCGTCACAAGGTTTAACTAACCTTTTATTATCAATGAACAATCAGTTGCAGTTGAACCATAATGACCGAATTCTTTCCGTTACAACGATTTCTTTTGATATATCTATTGTGGAACTGTTCTTACCGATAATTAACGGAGCGAGCTGTGTTATTGCTGATAAGGAGACAGTTCAAACTCCTGCCAATTTAAGTAGGATGATTGAGAAACATAACATTACCGTTATGCAAGCTACTCCGACCCTTTGGAATGCTCTTGTTAACTATGATTCAACAGCATTAAGAGGATTGAAGATTCTTACTGGGGGAGAAGCATTACCGACTCAATTAGTTGATACTTTAATAGAAATGAACTGTCAAGTTATTAATGGATATGGTCCAACAGAAACGACGATTTATTCCACTTTTTATTCAATGGATAGTAATCATAAAGGAATACCATTTATCGGTAATCCTACATGGAATACACAAGTATATGTATTAAATCGATATTTGCAACCTGTGCCACCAGGTGTAATCGGTGAGTTATATATAGGTGGTTTAGGTTTAGCACAAGGTTATTTCGGTCGCGCAGATTTAACAGCAGAGAGATTTGTAGCAAATCCATTTGGTAATCATGGAAGCAGAATGTATAGAACGGGAGATTTAGTCCGTTGGAATGAACACGGTAACCTTGATTATATTGGTAGAGCGGATCATCAAGTGAAAATTAGAGGGTTTCGTATTGAATGTGGTGAGATAGAGGAAGTTATAGCTCAATATCAAAATGTGAAACAAGTAATTGTTATTGTTAGAGAAGACCAACCTGAAGAGAAGATGATTGTAGCATATTGTGTACCAACAGATGGACATAATCTAGATGTAGCAGATTTAAGAAAATATGTAGCTTCTTCTTTACCAAACTATATGGTGCCAGCTATTTTCATGATGATCAACCAGATACCTGTCACACCGAATAAAAAAGTGGATCGAAAAGCTTTACCTAAGCCAGATATGAATTTACTAATTAGAGGGGGCTCTCCTAGAAACTTAAAGGAAGAAATTTTGCAAGAAATTTTTGTAGATGTCCTAAAAATCCGCGATATTGGCATAGATGATAATTTTTTCGAGCTAGGAGGGCATTCCTTGTTAGCTTCGCAAATCATCTTTAGAGCCAAGGAGATCTTTGACTCCGAGCTAAATATAGGTGATATATTCCGAAACCCTACCATAGCGGATTTAGCAAAAATATTAAATCAAAAAAATGTTGTTCAATTGCCAGTAACAAAACAAATAAAACCACAAGATATCCCGTTATCCTTTGCACAACGTCGCTTATGGTTTTTATATAGATTGGAAGGGCCAAGTCCTACATACAACATACCAGTAATTTCAAAAATGGATGGGAAAATTAATATTTCTGCTTTAGAAGAAGCTATTTCTGTTGTCGTGAAACGTCATGAAATTTTACGAACAATCTTTTTGGAAAAAAACGGGACAGCCTGTCAAGTTGTTTTAGAGCCTACAGAGGTAAAGCCTACTATCATTGTGTCTAATATTAACGAGGAAGAACTAGACTGCGCATTAAAATCAGCTGCTCGTTACTCTTTTGATTTAGAAAATGAACCTTCTATACGCTTCCATTTATTTAATCTTGGCTCAGACAAACATGTATTATTAATTTTACTTCATCATATAGCTGGAGATGGTTCATCTCTACCAATTTTAATGGATGAATTAGCGATAGCATACGAATCAAGTTTGTCTGACCTAACATGTAGTTTACAATCATTAAAGGTACAATATGTTGATTACGCTCTTTGGCAACAAGATTTTTTAGGGAATGAAATGGATGAAAATAGTGTAATAATAAAACAATCTCAATATTGGAAAGAGAAGTTAGTTGGTTTACCAGATGAATTATCAATTCCAACGGATTTTCCACGCCCTTTAAAGTCGAATCAAGAAGGAGAGACAATCCCCTTTAAAATTGATGAAAAATTACATCAGGAATTAGTAACTTTTGCTCGTCAAAGTAACGTAAGTTTATTCATGGTTTTACAAGCAGGGTTGGCTACTTTATTAACGAGATTAGGAGCTGGAACAGATATACCAATTGGTTCCCCAATCGCGGGACGTAACGACAAAGCTTTAGAAAACTTGGTAGGACTATTTATTAATAACTTGGTATTACGTCATGATATGTCAGGAAATCCAAATTTTTTAGAGTTAATTAAACGTGTTAGAAAAACAACTTTAGAAGCATATGATCATCAGGATATTCCTTTCGAAAAACTTGTAGAAATTGTAAAGCCAGCTCGCTCGCAAGCTCGACATCCTTTATTTCAAGTGATGTTAGTGTTACAAAATACTCCTGAAATGCAATTTCAACTATCAAATATAGAAACGAACTTACAAATATTAAATGTAGGAACTTCGAAATTTGATATGACGGTCGAATTAAATGAGGTATATGACCCTAATGGTGCCCCTAAAGGGATTAATGGATTATTGGAGTATAGTACTTCACTATTTAAAAGGAAGACAATAGAAATCTTTATTAAACGTTTAATAAAAGTATTGGAAGAAGCAATAGTAAGACCTGAATTAAATATTAATCAGTTAGATATTCTGACTCCTTCTGAACAAACAAAAATCATTAAGGAATGGAATAAAACAGCTGCTCCTGTAAAAGAGAGTTGTTTAACGACATTATTTGAAAAACAAGCAGCACGTAATCCGCATGCTAGAGCATTGTGTTATGAGAAGGAATTTATAAGTTATATTGAACTTAATAAAAGGGCTAATCAACTTGCACGTTTATTGATTAAAAAAGGGGTTGGACCTGAAGACTTTGTTGCAATAGCAATGCCAAGATCGATCGATCTAATTGTTAGTATTCTTGCTGTTTTAAAGTCTGGTGCAGCATATGTTCCAATAGATCCGGAATACCCAATTGATCGTATTGAATTTATTATGAAAGATTCGGATCCGAACTATCTTATTACGACAGAGTCAATAGCAAGTAGTAAACTGAGTGATATCCATAAGGACCTGATTATTGAAATAAATAGTTCTGAATTAGCAAACGAACTTGCTACCTTAGAGCATAATAATATTGCTGATAATGAACGTGTTCGTCCATTATTGCCCCTAAATGCTGCATATATCATCTATACCTCTGGTTCAACTGGAATTCCAAAAGGTGTAATTGTTCCGCATCAAAATGTTGTAAGGTTGTTTGCTACTACAGATCAATGGTATGGATTTAATAGTAATGATGTATGGACATTGTTCCACTCATTTGCCTTTGATTTCTCAGTTTGGGAAATATGGGGGGCATTATTGTATGGTGGGCGATTAGTGATAGTACCATATTCAATAAGTAGATCTCCTGAAGATTTCTTGAAACTAGTAGTAAATGAACAAGTAACAGTGCTAAATCAGACACCATCTGCTTTTTATCAATTTGTACAGGCAGAAAGGGAAAATCAAGAATTAGGGAAAAAATTAGTATTACGTTATGTGATTTTTGGAGGAGAAGCATTGGAGTTTGGACGTTTAGGAGAATGGTATGACCGACATCCTGAAAATTCTCCCAAACTCATTAACATGTATGGTATTACAGAAACGACTGTACATGTCAGCTATATGGAAGTAGGGAAACAACTAATATATGTTCAGGCAAGCAGTTTAATTGGAACAGGGATACAAGATCTTCAATTGTATGTTTTGGACGACTATTTAAAACCAGTTCCACCAGGAGTTATAGGAGAATTATATGTAGGTGGCAACGGATTAGCAAGAGGTTACTTAGGACGACCTGTTTTAACTGCCGAAAGGTTTATTGCTAATCCTTATGGATTAAATGGAAGTAGAATGTATAGAACCGGAGATTTAGCCCGATGGAGAGAAGATGGAACTTTAGATTACATAGGTCGTTCTGATCATCAAATTAAAATCAGAGGTTTCCGAATCGAATTAGGAGAAATCGATTCAGTATTAGCTCAACATCCCTATGTAAAGCATGCTGTATCAATTGTTCATGAAGATGAACAAGGTGATAAGAGACTGATTACTTATATTGTTTCAAGAGGAGATATGGACATTCCATTAACAGAATTGCGTGAATATATAGCGAGCAAATTACCAGATTATATGATTCCATCTGCATTTGTGAAAATGTCTGAATTACCATTAACAACAAATGGTAAATTGGATACTAAATCACTACCTAATCCGGATTTTTCGCAAATGGCGACTGATAGAATTCCGCGAACACCACAGGAAGAAATATTATGTGATGTATTTATGGATATTTTAAAATTACCGAAAATAGGTATAGATGATAACTTCTTTGATTTAGGAGGACATTCTTTATTAGCCGTTCAATTAATAAGCCGAATTAGAAGTATTTTTGGAGTAGAGTTAGGAGTTGGAGACTTTTTTGAAGCGCCGACGATTAGTGGTCTTGTTCAGAGGCTAGAAACAGGAAGCAATCAAAAAAAAGCTTTGGAAGTATTATTACCATTAAGAACTAGTGGAAATAAATCACCTCTTTTTTGTGTACATCCAGCTGGAGGACTAAGTTGGTGTTATGCCGGATTAATGACTTCGCTAAGTTCAAATTATCCTATCTATGGGCTGCAAGCAAAAAGTATTTTGGAAAAAGAAAACAAACCAAAATCTTTAGAAGAAATGGCTGCAGATTATGTTGGAAAAATGCGTATAGTACAACCTAAAGGGCCATATTATCTACTTGGCTGGTCATTAGGAGGTAATGTTATTCATGCAATGGCAGTTCACTTACAAAGTTTAGGTGAAGAAGTTGCGCTTTTAATAATGTTAGATTCGTATCCTAATCACCTGTTAACTACCAATGATAATAATAAAGAGGAGGAGGCATTAATAGCTTTACTCGCTTTAGGTGGATATGATCCTGATAATATTATGGGACAACCGTTAGATTTAGAAAATGCAATACAAATATTGCAACAAGATGGGAGTGCATTAGCGAGTCTTGATACCGAAACTATTATAAATATGAAAGATACGTATGCAAATTCTATTCAGATTCTAAGCGAGTACGTGCCAGAAGAATATGATGGCGATTTACTATTTTTTAAATCAACTATAATTCCTGATTGGTTTGATCAGATTGAACCATCGTCTTGGCAGCCTTTTATAAAAGGAAGAATTGAACAATTTGATATTGAATGTAGGCATAAGGATATGTGTCAACCCCAGCCACTATCTAAGATTGGTCTTATTATAGCAAACATATTAGAGGAAAAATATGGGGTGAAGTAGTAGAGGAAAGGAGTAAGATTAATGACAAATCCTTTTGAAGAACATGATGGTGTTTTTTTTGTATTGGCAAATAACGAAGGTCAGCATTCTCTTTGGCCAGCTTATATTAATGTACCGAGTGGTTGGGATATAGTATATGGAGAAAATAATCGTCAAGAGTGTGTAAATTATATTCAATTGAACTGGAAAGATATAAAACCAAGCAGCCTCAAAAAATAATCTTTTAGAGAAGTGATTAAATTAACTTTCAATCAAGCGAAAGTGGTTATTATTGTAAACGTCCTTGCAATGTTCATGGTTTCATTGGATAGAACAATCCTTAATATGGCACTGCCGGCAATTAGCGAAGAAATTGAAATATATAAAGTAAATTGTTCTTCTGATACCTATCAATTTGCTTTTTGTGCATATCTTTATTGTTTGATTTATTTTCGGAAGATTCCGGATATGGATTCATGAAAACAAAATAGAATATTAATGCTTCATTGAAATAGCGGTAAATGGTAAAAGGATAGTGCTGTTAATTCAAAGTGCTATCTCTTCTAAATACTTTAAAGGAGCATTCCTGTTAGAAGGATTTTCAGGGGCTTGAAATAGAGAAAGCCCTCTTGTATGATGCATGAGTGTCAACGCCTAAATTGACCCACCA